>CAYNXW010000147.1:0-7279 GCA_964401265.1 uncultured Pirellulales bacterium
CCGACCGGCCAGATCGGCGACGGGCCCGGTGCGGGCGTATTCGCCAACGGCCTCGTGAAAGGCAAGACGGCGACCATGAAGACGAATGTCAGCCAGTTCTGATGCCTCCAGGCCAACCAGGGGACTGCGCAGCACGGCGGCAAGTGGAATGTCCTGTTGCGGGTTGTCGAGCAGTTGCAGCAGGCTGACGACGTCCTGGACTTCGGTGGCGACAAAGTAACCGCTGGAGAGTTCTGCGTGGACGGGAATACCAACTTGGGAGAGTACTTCGCTCCAGAGTTCAGCCCGGTGGCGCAGCGACCGAAGCAGGATCACCACATCACGATACTCAACAGGGCGCATCTGTTTGGTGGTGGGATCGGTCACCAGAAACTCAGGTTTGCGGTCGGGGTGGTCGGAGCCTACCATCTGACGGATACGCTGGGCAACAATAAGTGCTTCGCGCCGCGTGGCGTCGAGTTCATCGGGAGTAGGAACACCAGGACCTGCGTCTTCGTCGGCGTTGGTGGGGGCCGCGTCGAGCTCACGTTCGATCAGATGGCATTCGACACGAGGCTGGCCGTCGGGATCGGGGTAGTCGGCGGCGCAGGTGAGGCGGGCGTCCCGGTCGTAGTCGATGCCGAAAAAGGAAGGCGTCATGCACCGAGCAAAGAGGAAGTTCACAGTGTCGATCAGACCTCGGCGGGCGCGAAAGTTGCTGTTAAGGGCGATGCGAAGCTGGGCGACGGGCGGTGCGTCCGGCTGGTCGGGGTCGTAGGGGGTAAAGCGATGGTATTTCTCGAGGAAGATGGCGGGTTCAGCCTGTCGAAAGCCGTAGATGGTCTGTTTGACATCACCAACCATAAAAAGGTTGCCGGCGGGACAAGGAGAAGCCTTAGCGGAGGCAGGCATCTCGCTGGAGGCAGTATCCCTGGGCTGGCCAGCCTTGTCCTCAGGGAAGACAGCTTGATTTCGGGCCACGGCGCGGATGATAGCTTCCTGCACGGGGGAAATATCCTGGTATTCGTCCACGAGAACGTAGCGGTAGCGACGCTGCAACTCGCGAGCAACATCCGAGGGTTGGCGATTCTTGTCGACCAGAAGCTTGAGGCAAAGGTGCTCCAGGTCCGCAAAGTCCAGTACAGCCTGACGTTGCTTGGCCTGTTCATAGCGGGCGGCAAAATCACGGTGAAGATCGATCAGTAAATCGCCCAGCGGGGCGGTAAAGGCAAGCTGGCGGAGCACGGAGCGCGGCCCAAGGGCGAGACGATCGCGAATACTCTTGAAGCGGGCCTTGGCGTCATCGATCAGTTTGCGAATGGGCAACGCTTCCGCTTCGGACACGTCGCCGGGACGCTTAGGCAGACGAGGCAATGACGTGGTCTGACGCAGCTCGTCGGTGGCACCGGCAAGGTCGGCCCCGGCGACGTGGCCGCGTATCTGTTCGACAAGCGGCAGCAGATCGTCGCGAACGTGCCCTGCGTAGCAATCCAGCTGAGGGTACTGGCTGAGCGTCGTCTCGAGGGTATAGCGGAGTTGGCCTATAAGCGCGTCGAGCTGGCTGGTCAGCAGACGCCGGTGCTGATCGACCAACGCGATCTTCCGCGGGCCACCGGACCCCTGAGCGGTGATGTCGCAGCCGTCCCCCTCCAGGCTGGCAAGTTGTTGACGCCACTGTTGCGCCCACGCGTCGTGGTCATTGATTGATTCCAGAAAATTGTGCAGACGCACAAGCAGATGCAGCAGCTGCCGATCCCCGGAGCCGGACGCAAACGAGCGAACGAAGCGAGTGAAGGAGTTGCCACGGTCGCTCGGTGAGCAGTCGGCGTAACGATCTTCATAAAGCAGCTGCGCGGTTTCGGTCTTGAGCAGATCGGCGTCGTCGGCGTCGAGAACCTGGAAGGCGGGATCGAGGCCGATGTGATAGAAAAACTCGCGAAGGGTGGCATGGCAAAAGGCGTGAACGGTGGTGATGCGGGCCTGGTCGATCAAGGCAAGCTGACGTTGCAGGCGCCGGTCCTGGGGACGCTGACACGCTTTGTCAGCCAGCGCCACGGCGATCCGGCGTTTCATCTCGGCGGCCGCGGCTTCGGTAAAGGTCAGGACAAGAATTTCGTTGACGTCGGCAGGCTCGGCAGCGTCGGCGAGAAGGTAGGCACACCGCGCAGCAAGCACGGCTGTCTTGCCAGAGCCGGCCGCCGCGGTCAGCAGGACGTCGCCCTGCGTAGCATGGATGGCACGTTGTTGTTCAGGTGTCCAGTTCATCAAGTAACCAGCAGTCAAGAGTCAGCGGTCTATGGGTCCAGAGCATCATGGGGGCAATTGCCAAGAACGTCATCACGGTCGACTTTGGGCAATTGGCGGTAGCGATCCTGTGTAAAATCGAACCGGCACAGGGGACGGTAGTCGCAGTAGCAACAGGGTGCATCGTTGTCGCCGATACGGTATGGAGACACCGCAATATCGCCGTCCAGAAGTCGTTGCGACAGATCCGCCAGCAGGTTGGAGCAGCGAGCGAGCAGACTAGTCATCTGCTCTCCGCTGAGGACGCTGGTGCTGTTGGCATAGGGAGTGCCGTCCTTCTTGAGGCGAAAGGCGTAGTAAAGCGAACCAGTGCCGCGAGCAGCAGACTTATCTATGTAGTCGAGCCAGTTCTGGTTGATAAGACCCTTGGCTTTTTCCGGCGGGGCGCCGTCACCCGATCCCTCAGAGATGTCGACACCCTCGGGGGCGTAAGCATCGAGCAGGTCCTCCGGCGGCGGATCGGTGTGGCTCTGGCCCTGGCGAAGCACGGGCACATAGAGAGCAGCGGCAGGCTGGACAGGATCCCTGCTGTCTTTCTGCGCGGATTGATAGTGACGCAGCAGCACCAGCAGATAGGCAGGCAGTTGCAGAGTGAGTCCGTAATGGAAACGCTCGTAGGAGAAAGGCCTCGACGTGGTCTTGTAGTCGATAACGGCCAGGCCAATGCTCCCATCATCGCCACGGCAGATGTCGACGCGGTCGATTTTGCCGCGGAGGAGCAGTTGACGGCCTTCGGGCAGCTCGATAATGAGCGGCGGCAGATGGTCCGCAGGCCGGCCAAAAGCAAGTTCGGCAAATTGTTGCTCAAAACGGCCGACACGGGCCGCGGCGGCTAGCGTCCGGCAAAAACGGTGCAGATAATCACTGGATTGTTCCAGCAGATAGCGGTTACGGTGGGACTGGTCGTGACGCTCGAGAAGTTCGCTGTCCTGTTGCTGCAACCGCGCCGTAGTCGCACAAACCAGAGTGTTGAGCTGCTCCTCATCGAGACCCTGCCAGTCCAGCTTACGCTGACGCATCTGCTGGAAAAGCTCCTCAAGCGCGTGGTGATAGAAGCTGCCTATATCCACGGGATCCAGACTCAGTTCAGGACGCACCTGGACATTCAGAATGTACCGCGCGAAGTGCTGAAAAGGGCAGGCGGCAAAACTTTCGAGACGAGAAACGCTGCTACAGAGTTGACTGCCCAACAGGCGAGGCAGCAGGTCGCCTTGAAGTTGGGCTCTATTGCGGTAGAGAGCACCGTCAAACGCAGAGCGAACAGCAGCGGCCAGATCGGGTCTTTGCAGGGCCACGTGGGCGAGTTGTCGGGAGGATGCAGGAACATCATCAACATGTTGGGCCTGGCCAAAGTGGCAGGCCAGCCGCCGCGCCAGCTGGGCAGAAGTATGCACCCCAGAAAAATCATCCGGCTCATCAACCGGCAACCGCAACACAGCTGGGTTCAGACAAGCCTGGATGGCATCAAGAAAAGAGGAGGGCTCCAGAGCATTCCCATTTTCGTCGGCAGCCGCAAAGCTGACCCAAAGAAAGTGACTGGCACGCGTCAGTGCAATGTAGGCCAGGTAACGCTCCGCCAAGAGACGTTGCGTAGAGTCAGCAGCGAGTTCAAGGCCTTTCTGCGAAAGCATGTCACGCTGCAAATCAGTAAAAATGGCGTCGCCAGCCGAGCACCGAGGGAACGCACCTTCATTCATACCCAGAATGAAAGCGCCACGCAGGTCAGGATGACGCGAACGCTCGACCGAGCCCACAAGGACCTGGTCAACGGCGGGAGGCACAAGCGCCACGGTAAGCTCAGCCAAGGCGTCCGTAAGCCAATCAGCCACTTGCGACAGCGTGGCTTCGGTGTCCCCCAGAGCGGTAACCAGGTCGTCGAAAAGGTCGAGAACTTGGGCGTAGGCCTGTTCGTGCGAAAGGGCAAGATCCAGATCGTTATTTGCGCGGGCGTCGGAGCACCATTGCGCCAACGTGCCGTTAACAGCGAGAACGTCAAGAAAAGCCACCACTTGTACCACCACTTCCCGAACCGAAAGAGCCTGATCGAGGCCGGGCTGGCCCCCGTAGAGGCTCTGCAAAAGTTGACCCAAAGGGGCGACAGCGCGGCGACGGACCCCGTCGATATCAAAAAGACTGGAACTGCAAACCGTACCGGTTGGAACGCCAGATGTTGATGTGTCCGACGTCGAGCTGCTGGGCGAATCACCTTCCTTCGCCCCGGGGGCCTCCCTGGATTCGGACAGGTCGCTGGGCCAAGGTTTGTCATCAAGCCACCGGCTACCCTCGATGCCGTGGGCGAGCACGTAGTTTTCCAAGGCGTCGACCTCGCTGCGGCCAATCGCCGACAGGTCGGTCTTGAGGTAACGAAGTATGTGTTCGGACTTGAAGCCTGTGGTCAAGCTGCTTAGGGCAGAACGGACCAGTTCGGCAAGGGGGTGGTGGCGGATTGGTCGCCGTTGGTCCAGAAAAAATGGAATGTCATGTTCGCGAAAAACCGCTTCAAGCAGACCCTGGTACGGCTCAAAGTCGCGAACAATAACGGCCAGGTCGCGAAAGCGGCACTGGCCATGTTTGCACAGACAAAGAATCTGGGCAGCGAGAGCTTGGACTTCGCGACGGCGATCGGGGGCCTGCACCACAAGGACACCCCGGGTGGGCAAATTGCCAGGCTCGATACCGTCACACCGCCCGTCCGTTTGCCGCAAGCGCTCGACACGCTCGCCCCCGCACCGCAAGTGCTCTTCCAAACGGGCAAGCTCGGGCACGTGAGCAAAACGAGGCATGGCGCCGCCTTTGCCGGCGGCTTCAGGCAGCAGACGCGGTGGGGCCAGCGTAAGACCCGTGGCATGAACAAGTGCCCGTAGACGACGCGCCGTCCTGAGAACAGGGTAGAACAGGTCGAGATCCTCGCAGGGATGGGGCCCCTCCCCTTGCAGAGCGGCCTGGGCCGCGGGGGTGCAGCCGTCGAAGCACAGGGCTATGGTAGTCTCCTGCGCAGCACACATGAGTTGTTCGAGTACAGCAAGCTGCTGCGGGGTAAAGCCCGCAAAACCGTCGACGGCAAGCAGTTCCGCTTGAACAAGGCGAGCCTGACCACAGTGGTGCACCGTAAGATCCAGCAGGTCGTCCGGGTCGAGAAAGCGGCCACTGAGACCCTCGAGATACGCCTGGTAGATCAGGGCAAGATCCGCCAGTTTCGGGCCTAACGGACCCGCCGCAGGGTCATCGCCGTCGAGCTGAGCCCGTTGTTCACGCAGAGCGTCGGGCGTAACGCGGTACTGACGCAGTTCGCTGAGAGTACCACTCAGCTGCTGCAAAAACCCTGCGTGTTCGCAGCTGGCAGCAAAAACACTCAGGTCCGAGCGATGTATCTGGAGAAGTCGCCGGAGCATGAGTTGTTTGGCCGATTCCGAAAGAGTCTCAAGCCGCGGCGGTACCGTCTGCTGCAGGACGAGGTGGGCAAGCCGATCGAAACTGAGGACGGCGGCACGGTGGAAACCTTTGAGCGAACCGTCCGCCAGCAGGGCCTGTTCCATCTGAAAGGTGGCCTGTTCGGGCACCAGCAACAGTAACGGCGGACCTAGCGCCTTATCCACAAGACGCTCCCGAACCGCCTCAAGGCAGGCGCGAGTCTTGCCGCTACCGCTGGGTCCGATAACAAACTCCACGCTCATGAAACGCTGTCCCCAAAAATGCTCACCCCGATTGACAACGCCACTCTTGGATAAGTTGCGGAATCTCCCCGATGCTCTCGATCACAGGCACGCCTCGTCGCACCCGGCGGTGACGGTTCAGGGGGCCACGCTTGAATACGGCCCGCATACCGAAACGAAGCGCCCCACGTACGTCTTCCCGCAACCGGTCGCCAATCATCACCGCCTGAGAAGCGGGCACGTTAATCTGTTCCAGAGCGCTACGGAAGATACCCGCGTGAGGTTTGCGAACCACACTGACCGAGCTGTAAACCCGAATCGGAAAATACTCCAACAGACCAAAGGCCTCAAGCTGTTCATCCAGCACAAAGGGCGGCGAGAACGTGTTGGACACGATCGCAAACTGAAGATCCATACCCCGCAAGCACGCCAAATGCTCAGCCAGCCCCGGTTCGGTCCAGGCGTGCGCCGCCACCGGTTCGTACCAGAGCCGCGCCAGTTCCTCAAGTTCGCTCTCGCTGACCCGCAGGCCCATGCGTTGGAGCTGACGCCCAATCAGGCCAAGCGCATCAAATTCACGGTTGGTAAACTGTGACCAGAAGTAGCGAAGCATCAGGGCACGAACATTGCGCCGGCGATAGTCTCTGAAGAGACCTAGCCGCTCTGCCCCATAGCGGCCCACGAGATAGTCATACGTGAGATGAGCCGCCTTCTTAAGCGCCCGGCTGACGTTAACCCTGTCATAGTTGATCAGGGTGTCACCAAGGTCGAACAGGATTGCTTTGATCTGCGCCATAAGGCGCATCATAGCGAAACGAGCAGGCAATTGCAACGCCCAGCGACCCCAAGAGACCGCCGCAACGACAACCAAAAAAAATGGCGGGCCCTTCCGAGAGGACCCGCCGTGGCCTTATCGCTGCGTTGCTCCTCTAAACAGAGCCACGCCTGGTTAATTATCTTACTGCCGCCCGGTGAGCAGGTTCTCCACAACCTTCGGATCAGCCAGTGTGGAGGTGTCGCCTATGCTTTCCACCTGACCCTCGCTGATCTTGCGGAGAATTCGACGCATGATCTTGCCCGAACGCGTCTTGGGCAACGCTGGCGTGTACTGGATCTTGTCGGGACTCGCGTGCGGGCCAATCTCACGCCGCACCGTCTGAACCAGCTCCTTCGTGAGCTGATCGGACGATTCCTGGCCCGTCTTCAGCGTAACATAGGCGTAGATGCCCGTCCCCTTGATGTCATGCGGAAAACCTACGACCGCAGCTTCCGCCACCGCGCTATGCTTGCCCAGAGCACCTTCGATCTCCGCCGTGCCCAGCCGGTGGCCTGACACATTGATC
>CAYNXW010000148.1:0-7272 GCA_964401265.1 uncultured Pirellulales bacterium
ATCTCATAATAATTATCATCAACTTGAGTCTATTGTTTTTTGTCTACAAGACAACCAAGATTAGAAACAGACGATACAAGATTTACATAATTATATGCATCGCGTGGGTTTCGATATCCCTTTTGGTAAGCATGTACTTATGTGACGCACTGAAAGGGGCTTTTGCCTGGAAGTCTTCTTTTGCCCCGGCAGAGCAGCTTCTTTGATGTCGACACTAGTGTTTTTCATAGGCAAAGTAGCTCTTGGGCGGGTGGCAGCGTCTGTCGCTGCCCGCGAAGCGCAGCGCAGCCGGGCAGGACAGGCGATGGCGAGGCAGGTGGGCAAAGCAGGCGAGGGGATAGTCACATGTGGTTGAACGGGCGTGTCAGTAAGCGATGCAAGCGATACAATACGCCGGGGCAGGCACATGAGTTGACATTCAGTTGTTTTCAGCGGCGGCCGCTTCTTTCGTCTAAGAGGACATGCGAGTGGCTGGTGGATGCCATTGTGCAAGCCCGGTCGAAGTACGAATTCTCACTATGGGGATATGTGTTTATGCCCGAGCACGTTCATCTGTTGATTTCTCCGCAAGCTGACTCGCCCGATATCTCGGGTATCCTTCAGGCGATCAAGCAGCCGGTATCGTTCAAGGCTGTCGGATATTTGCGGCGGGAGAAGCCGGAAGAATTGTCGCAGTTGGCGACCGGGCAGAAGGCTCAGGCGTACCGTTTCTGGCAAAAGGGGGGTGGGTATGATCGGAATATATGTTCGATGGATACCATACTTGCGGTAATCAAATATATCCATCAGAACCCTGTACGGCGGGGTCTGGTGAGTGTTGCAGGGCAGTGGTATTACTCCAGTGCGACTTGTTGGGCTGGGCGAGGGGAAGGGCCCTTGGCGGTTGACAAGGAGGATTGGCCTAGCTTTTGAAGAGGATATGGGTGGGGGTTATTTGGTGGAGGATCGCCATCGCCTGACCTACACGGCGTTGCCGTGCGGACAGACCCTGCCACCCGGTTATTACTTTTGGTGATTGGTGAGGACGGTTGGGTGGGCTATCGTTCGGTGGGGGGTTTCAGGGTGACAGGAGCGGTGGCGGCGGGGGCTTTTTCGATTTCCGTGACGAGTTGGCCTTGACGCCAGATGCGCACGGCCCCGGTGGACTCGCTGATGGTGATGGCGATGCTGTGGGTGGCCTCGGTAATAGCGGCGGCGGCGGCGTGTCGGGCGCCCAGGCCCTGGGGCAGTTCGTGGGGTACGAGTTTGGCCAGCAGGTAGGTGCCGGCCGAGACGATGGTGCCGGTGCCTTTGATGACAAAGGCGCCGTCGATGGTGCAGAACTCCTTGATGGTTTCGCGCATGGCGTCGTCGAGTATGTTACGCTGTTCTTCGGGGTAGCCTTTGAAGGGGTTGATGACGATCTGGTGTGAGTGTTCGATGACGTTGCCGGCGTCGCCGAGGACGAAGATGGCACCGACGGGTTTGCCTTCACGACCTTCGGAGGCCAGTTCCAGGGCGAGGTTGAGCACGCGTTCGAAGACGGCGCGGCGGATGTGTTCGGTCAGGGGCGGTTGATCGACGGTTTGGAAGAGTTCGTATTCGCGACCGACTTCCATGGTCATAAGGGTGTCGAGAATGCCGCCGGCCAGACCGGTGACGAAGACGAAACGGTCGCCGCGATTGAGCAGCCGCTTGGAAAAGCTGAGCATGACGGCCATCTTGATTTGGCCGGTGCGCGTCAGTGTGACCGTGGGGACCTGGACGACGCGTTTGGTGTGGCGCCGGGCGATGTTGGCGGCTTCATCGCTCCGGGCGATCAGGATGACGCTGTAGGCGGCGTCGAAGTCGACAAGTTTCAGCTCATCGGGAGATTCCAGGCCATCCACGTAGAGCAGCAGGGCCTGCAGACCGCTACGTTCGATGACGTCCAACGCGGCCCTGAGCATGACGGCGCTCGAGGTGGCGGGACTGGCTTTGTGGCGGTCGGGGGTGGACTTCTTTTCGGAGGCTTTCTTTTTTCGTACGGCGGTTTTGGCCGGGGTGCGACTTTTCTTCTTGGTGGTGGATTGCCTGTGTCTGTTTTTCTTGGGGGTGACACCTGCGTCCGCGAGAGTGTCCGAGGTACTCTCCGTTGGTCGCTCATTGTTGGCGGGGCCGGTGTTGCCGGTCGTATTGCTCATGACGCACCACCTTTACAGTTGGAGCTTCGGACTGCCCTCCATACGCTGTTGCATGAAGCGATGGAGACATCAACAGACAACCGTCGCCACGTATGTGACCAAGGCGCAGTCGCCGGGCGAGTCACATAATTTATCGACAAACTGTATGAGAGACTTTTACAGGTTTTGGCGATACCAGTCAATGGCGCGGCGGATGCCCTGGTCGAAGGAGACGGCGGGTTCGTAGCCGATGACTTCCTTGGCCTTTTTGACGTCGGCGAGGGAATACTTGATGTCGCCGGGGCGCGGCGGGTCGTACTTGGGCTTGATGTTCTTGCCGAGTAGTTCAGCGATGGTTTGCACGACGGTGTTTACGGTGACGGCGTTGGCGGTGGAGATGTTGACGGCCTGGCCGGCGACGCTGGGGGCCGTGGCGGCTTTGTAGTTGGCCTGCATCACGTTGTCGATGTAGGTAAAGCCACGGGATTGTTCGCCGTCGCCGAAGATGGTGGGCGCCTCGTCGCGCAGCAGCGCGGAGACAAAGAGCGGTATAGCAGCAGCGTATTGGCTGGTGGGGTCCTGGCGGGGGCCAAAGACGTTGAAGTAACGCAGGCAGATGGTAGGCAGGCCGTAGGTCTCGTAGAAGGCACGACAATAGACTTCGCCGATGGCTTTGCTGGCGGCGTAGGGGCTGATCGGGGCGAAGGGCAGCCCCTCGTGTTGGGGCAGGACCTTGGTTTCGCCGTAGACGGACGAGCTCGAGGCGAAGACGAAGCGGCGGACCTGGGCGTCGCGGCTGGCCTGGAGCATGTTAAAGATGCCCGTGACGTTGGCCTGGTGGGTGGCGTCGGGCTGTTTGATCGAGCGCGGAACGCTGCCCAAGGCCGCAAGGTGATAGACGACATCGACGCCCGCGACGCTGCGCTCGACGGTGGGCATATCCCGAATATCACCCTCGATGAGTTGAATCTGGTCGGCGATTTCGCTGAGGTTGGCACGTTTGCCGGTTTCAAAGTTGTCGAGGACGCGGACCTCTTGGCCTTTGTCGAGCAAGAAGCGGACCATGTTGCTGCCGATGAAGCCGGCACCGCCGGTGACGAGTGACAAAGCCATTTAGCCTGTTTCCTTTCTGTTGTACAACCTGTGGCGTTGCATAGTGCGGTTATGGGGTCTGCTGATCCAGCGTGCGGTTGGCCGGCAAATTGAAGAATCGCACGGCGTTTTCGGTGGTGATGCCAGCGGTGTCGTCCAGGCTGCTGTTGCGCAGTTCGGCGAGTTTGGCGGCGACGTGCACGACCAGGGCCGGTTCGTTCGGTTTGACGTGGCGTTTGGGGACCGGGCTCAGATAGGGGCAGTCCGTTTCGATGAGCAGGCTGGGCCACGGGGCGTATTGAGCGGCCTGTTGGACGGCCTCGGATCTCTTGAAGGTGATGGTGCCGGTGAAAGAGAGACTGCCGCCGCGGTCGAGGACGGCACGGGCCCACGGGCGGTCGCCGCTGAAGCAGTGAAAGACGAAGCCGTGGGCGGCCACGTCGAAGTCGTCGAGGATGGCCAGGCAGTCGTCGAAGGCGTCGCGGCAGTGAATCACGACCGGTTTGCCCAGTTTGCCCGCGAGCTCGAGTTGTTCCTGGAAGCGACGTTGCTGGGCGGTGCGTTTGGCGAAGTCGTAGTAGTAATCCAGCCCGATTTCGCCAAGGGCACAGACGCTGTCGTTAGCGGCGAGCAGGGTCGTGAGCACGTCGATATAGCCCGGCTCGGTCTTTTCCGCTTCGTGGGGGTGAATGCCTACGGTGCAGAAGAGCGAATCGTGTTGGCTGGCCAGGGCGACGGCTGCCTGACTGTCTTGAAGGCTCGTGCCGATGGTAATGCAGCGGGAGACGCCAACATGGTGGGCCCGGCTCAGAACCTGGTCGACCTGGCCGGCATAGTCGGCCGAGTCGAGATGGGTGTGTGTGTCGATGAGCTCCATAGACGTTGCCGTTGCGTCAGCGCCAGGGCGCAAACGCGTTGGGGTAGTGCGTTAGTTGGGGCTTGTTGCGTTCGTCCATCAGCACGGTGACCACGTCGAAGCGGCAGGGGCAATCGTGCAGGCCCCTTTTTTGGATGAACTGTTTTGCCGCCGCGGTCATGCGTCGTTGCTTGGCAGCGGTAACGGCAGCTTCGACCGGGGCTATGTCCTCGTTGCGTCGCGTCTTAACCTCGACAAAGACGACCGTGTCGGCCGCTTGCATTATAAGGTCCAGTTCGCCCCGAGTGGTGGCGTAGTTGCTTGCCAAGTGGCGATAGCCCGCGCGTTGCAGCAAGCGTCGGGCCCAACGTTCCCCCTTACGACCCAATTTTTTGGCTAGGTCCGTCTTTGACAGCATAAGCGATCCCGGGTGCCCGCTGAAGCGCAGCAGCCCTGGCGCGTGATCGATTCCGCCAGGGGGCCTGTCGGACGCTACTTAGCTTTCTTCTTGTCTTTGCCGTCCCATCGCTCGCGCAGGCGGACAGCTTTGCCTTTGCGCTCGCGGAGAAAATAGAGTTTGCCACGCCGGTGATGACCGCTGCGCTTGACGACAACGTCGACCACGTTGGGAGAATGGATGGGGAAGACACGCTCGACACCCTCGTTGTTGACCATGCGCCGGACTGTGAACATTTCGTTGATGCCACGGCCCTTGCGTGCGATGACGGTGCCGGCGAAGGTCTGCACACGCGTCTTTTCGCCTTCGACAATTCGCACCTTCACGTCCACGGTGTCGCCGATGTCAAACTGAGGCGGGGTCTCCTTGAGGTGGGGTTGGGTGACTTTTTCCAGAATATGCATTGTCATCGTTTCGTCTCCTCGTAGCCGATGGGCGGCTCTCACTGGTATAGCGTTGCTAGTGTTTCTGTCTTTCCTGCCGGCGGCGCTGGCGTTGGCCGCTCCGGCGTCTCTTATAGTCTATGTATCCGTCTCGTTAAGCAAATCGGGGCGACGCTGCTGCGTTCTGGCAGTCGCCTGTTCGTCACGCCATCGGCGAATGGCCTCATGGTGGCCGCTCAGCAGTATCTCAGGCACCTGATGCCCTCGGAACGCGGCGGGCCGGGTGTACTGCGGATACTCCAGTGAGCCGCCGCTGAACGACTCTTCCACACTGGACTGTTCATCTCCGAGTACGCCGGGCAGCAGTCTGACAACGGCGTCGATGAGCACCATGGCGGGCAGCTCACCACCGCTGAGAACGTAATCACCGACCGAAATCTCGCGCGTCGCCAAGTGCTCTCTAATGCGCTCGTCAAAACCTTCGTAGTGGCCCGCGATGAGCATGAGACGCTTCTTGCTAGCCAAGTCCCGTGCCATCGCCTGATCGAACTGCTGACCTTGGGGCGTCAGGAGCACCACGTCGTCAACAGGGCCACCTTGGCCGGCTACGTCTTCCGCCGCTGCAAAAACGGGCGGGCACATCAGTACCATGCCGGGCCCGCCGCCGTAGGGCTTGTCGTCGACGCTACGGTGCTTGTCCTGTGCGTAGTCGCGTATGTCCGTTAACGCAATTTCCACGCGTTGCTTCTCTTGGGCCCGCCGGATAATGGACTCACCCAGCACCGGCTGGAACATCGACGGAAACAACGTCAGAACATCAATCCGCATGGGCGCTTCAGGCTTCGATCCCATGGCGCTTGAGCAGGTTGCCGACCGTCTTCGTGGGCTGGGCACCCTGGCTGATCCAGTAACGAATGCGTTCTTCGTCGAGTTTGATCTGCTTGGCGGCGTCCTGAGCGATGGGGTCGTACCAGCCCAGTTGCTCGATGACACGCCCGTCACGCTGCGTTCGCTGGTCCATTGCATTGATGCGATAGAACGGACGATGCCGACGCCCCATTCTTTTTAGCCTGATTCTTACCACGTTTGTTAGTCTCCATTAAATTGAGAAAGTGTTTCTTCTGTTGGCTTGTTAAGGTCTATTCGTTTCTTGTGTCGTTCTTTTGGCGGTTGCGTTGTTGTGTAAGAGCATAGCCATTGAGGAAAATAGCGGCGTTGCCCGGGTCGGCGTGGCATCGCTGGGCGACGGTGCGGACCTCTTCGGCGTAGAGCAGCCCTACGTTGGCTTTTTCCTCTTCGGTCATGCCGGCCACCAGTCGGCAGAAGTCGGCGTACTCCTCTTCGCTGGGGGCCGCGAGCATCGCCAATTCAGCGGTGCCGCGGCTGTCCTGAAACTGCCGGCGAAAGCGCCGACCAAAGGCGCTCGCTCGACCGTTGCCCACCTGTTCCAGATACTCTTCGATACTTGCCGGCCGCTTCATTGCTGCATGACCGATTCTATTGCTCTCCTGATCTTTCAATTACGTTTGGCGTATTATCGTCGCTTCTTGTTCTTTTTTCGTCGGTCGACCCGTTTGCGTTTGGAGCGTTGCTTGACCTTGAGTTTGGGCATCTTGCCGCTGAGCATATCCATGTTGCCCAGTTGGGTCAGCGCCTTCATGCGGCCCATGGCGCCCATCCCGCTCATGGCCTTCATCATCTGGCGGCTCTGCGTGAAGGTCTTGACCAAGCCCGATACGTCGGTGACCTCTGTGCCGCTGCCACGGGCGATGCGTCGGCGTCGTGAAGCGCTAATAACGTCGGGATCGCGTCGCTCCTTGGCGGTCATCGAATACACGATGGCTTCCATGCGGCCAATTTCTTTTTCGTCAATGTCCATGTTGCCCATCTGGGCGCCGAGGCCCGGCACCAGCTTCATCATGTCCTTGACGCCGCCCATCTTCTTCATCGATTGCATCTGCTTGAGGAAGTCGTCGAAAGTGAAGCTGCCCTTGGCCATCTTCTCCTGCATGCGGGTGGCTTCTTCGGCGGAGAACTGCTCCTGGGCCTTTTCGACCAGCGTGACAACATCGCCCATCCCCAGGATGCGACTGGCCATGCGGTCGGCGTGGAATTCTTCGAGGTTGTCAAGTTTCTCGCCAACGCCGACGAACTTGATCGGCTTGCCGGTCACAGCCTTGACCGAGAGGGCCGCCCCACCGCGGGCGTCACCGTCGAGTTTGGTGAGGATGACGCCGTCAAGTTCGAGCCGTTCGTTGAATTCCTTGGCGCTGTTGACGGCATCTTGGCCGGTCATGGCGTCACAAACAAGGTAGATCTGATGCGGCGGGACAGCTTTGCAGA
>CAYNXW010000149.1:0-7242 GCA_964401265.1 uncultured Pirellulales bacterium
CGTGCCCACGCCGCCGCACTGGCACGGGCTTATCAGCATCGCCGCCGCCCAGGCCGGCAAGGACGTCTGGTGCGAAAAACCCATGACTCGCACCATCGGCGAAGGCCAAAAGGTCGTCGAGGCCGTCCAGGCCAACGGCCGAATCTTCCGACTCAACACCTGGTTCCGCTTCCAAGGCGGTTACTACAGTTTCGGCAGCACCGTCCAGCCAATCAAAAAGGCTGTCGACAGTGGCATGCTCGGCTGGCCCTTGAAGGCCACCGTCGGGGCCCACACCGGCTTCAACTGGAAATTCAACTGGTCCGGCAAGACCGATCTGGCCCCCTACGTTGTGCCCGCCGAACTCGACTACAACCGTTGGCTCGGACCGGCACCCTTCAAGCCCTACCATCCCCACCGGGTCCACGGAACCTTCCGCGGCTACTGGGACTACGATGGCGGCGGACTCGGCGACATGGGCATGCACTACCTCGACCCCATCCAGTACCTGCTCAACAAGGACAACACCAGCCCCGTCCTCATCGAAGCCGACGCCCCACAGCAGCACCCCGACGCCTGCCTCTCATGGCGACGCGTCAGCCTCAAATACGCCGACGGCTGCGAAATCATCCTCGACGGCGAAGGCAAGGAGAAGAGCGGTGTCTTCCTCGAAGGACCAAACGGCAAAATCTTCCGTGGCTTCCGCTCCGACATCCCCGACTTCCACCGCAAGCTCGCACAGTTCCCCGAGCCAGAGCCTCAGGTCACCGATTGGGCCGACGCCGTACGAAACCGCAAGAAGTTTGCCCTCAACGAAGCTAACGGCCATCGGTCTTGCACCATCGTCAACCTTGCCAAGATCGCCGTAAGGCTCCAGCGTCCGCTACGATTCGACCCCGAAAAGCAGCTCTTCATCGACGACGAACAGGCCAACCGGCTGGTCCATCAGCCCATGAGAGCCCCCTGGCACCTCTAAGCCCCACTGCAGACGTCAATAAAACGCGTTTTCGGTCTACCCAGGCCACGAGCATCTGCCCCCATGCGGGACGGCTGCCAAAGCACGACCTGACGACTATAAGACAGATTCAAAAAGGAAAACCAATGACAAGTGCAATCAAGCATCTTTCTGTATGGCTGACTATTTCCCTGTCTCTGTGCGCAATCTGGGCCCCGGCGCAAGCAAGCGACCTGACTACTCAGGTCAACGAGCTGGTTGCCAAGTTCCCGGCCCCAAGCAACCAGGTCCGCAACGACACCGCCGCCGCCCTGCTCGCCCTGGGCCATGACGGCGTCGTGAAAGTGACCGACCTGATTAAGCCCGATCGCGATCGGGGCAAAGACGTAAAGGCCCGTTTTGCCGTCAACGCATTGGCCTTCTACGCCGGCAGACCGGCAGGCCAGGCTCACCGCAGCCTCTTGGCCAATTGTTTCCTCCAAGCTGCCAAAAAGACCCCCGACACCAGCGTCAAGGCGTTCTTCATTCGCCAGCTGCGGTTTGTCGTCACTGACCAAGGCCTCGACCAACTCGCCCTATACCTCAACGACAAGCAACTCGCCGACCCTGCCACGCAGTGCCTCATTGAGATTGGCAACGACAAAGCCGCTGCCGCCGTCCTCGCCGCTCTCGATAAGGCCCCCGACACCGTACACGCAACCCTCATCAGGGCTCTGGGCGAAATGCAGGTCGCTGATGCTGCTGGCAAGCTCCGAAAATTCGCCGCCCATGCCGACCGCGAGATGCGACTCACCGCGTTGACTGCTCTGGCCCAGATCGGCGACACCGACGCACTGGCCCCGATACGCCAGGCCTCCCAGTCCCAGGACCGCTACGAAAGCGCAAAGGCCAAGTCGCTGACACTGCTCTGCGCTCGCCGCGCCGCCGAAAACGGCAAAAAACGGGCCGCTCTCAAGGTCTGCAACGATATCATCAAAAAACACAAGCAAGACCCGGCTTACCGCAGCGCCGCCCTCACCCTCCTCGTGGATCTAAGGCCTGACAAAAAAACCTTGGCAACACTCCTCGACGCCATGGATTCGGGCAACGCCCACTACCAGGCCGCCGCCCTCGAGCTGGCGGGCAAGTTCACCGGTGCCAAAGCCACCAAACGCTGGGCCAAAAAGCTCAAGAGTGTCGATGCCCCTGCAAAGGTACTCATTATCCGCATGCTCGGCCAACGCGGCGATAAAACGGCTGCACCGGCCCTTAAAGCCGCCCTCGCCGCCGACGACCTGGCTCTCCGCTTGGCCGCGACGGACGCCCTCGCCAGCCTTACCGGCCGCGACGCTCTCCAACCGCTTCTCCAGCGACTTGCCGCCAAGCCCCAACCGGCCGAAATTGACACGGTTAAGCGAACACTGCTCTGGTTGCCCGGCGACGACGTCTCCGAGCAGATCGCCAAGGCCTTGCCCGATCTGACCCCCGAGGCTCGCGTGGCGATGCTCCAGGTCATCTCCTCTCGGCCCGGTGGCGCCCTCAGTAAGGCCGTGCTGGCACAGGCCTCTGCCGACGAAACCGCCGTTCAGGTGGCCGCCTTCAAAGCCATGCGCTTCGTCGGATCACCGCAGGACTTGCCCGGCATGATCGACGTCTACGCAAAGACTGGGTCGCAAAGTGCCCGGGCGGCCATGGCCTCCATTACCGCCATCCTTAAGCAAATGCCCGCCGAAAAACGCCTCACACAGTTTGTCGTGGTCAACGATCGCCTGGACCGCTTCAAAGCCGCACAAAAGGTCCGACTCGTTGCTCTCTTGCCCCTGATCGCTGGCCCCGATGCCCTGGTAGCCGCAGGAGGCCTGCTCAAAAGTTCCCAAGCCACCGTTGCCGACGCCGCTGTCCGGGCACTCGCCGATTGGCCCGAACCGCTCGCCGCGCCTCTCTTGCTCGATATCATAAGCACCTCAGACAAACTCACGCACCAGGTAGTAGCCACACGTGGCCTCGTTCGCCTCATGGACGCCTCCTCCGACCCTGCCGACGCGAAGCTCGCTTTCTACACCAAGGCAGTGAAAGCTGTCTCTCGCCCCGAGGAAAAACGCCTCATATTGACCGGCGTCTCGAAAATGAAGGACAAGAACGCTTTGCAGTTGGCCGCCGGCCTTATGGCCCAAGCTGACGTACAAGCCGACGCCGCGGCCGCCGTGGCCAAAATTGCCCTGCCCGCTGGCAAGAACCCCGGACTGGCAGGCTACGACGTGGCCATGACGCTCACCAAAGCCCTGCGCCATCTCAAGGACGACAAGCTCGTCAAGGCCGTAGAGGCCTATCTCGAGAAAATCCCCTTGCCCGTCGAGCAAGGCTTTACAGCCCTCTTCAACGGAAAAGACCTGACCGGATGGATTGGCGACACAAAAGGGTACGCTGCCGAGGACGGCATGATCGTCTGCAAGCCCGGCGGAAACCTCTACACCGCCTCCGAGTACGGCGATTTCGTCTTCCGCTTTGCCTTCAAGCTGCCCCCCAATGGCAACAACGGCCTGGGTATCCGCACCCCGCCCAGTGGCAACCCCGCCTATGGTGGAATGGAACTGCAGATTCTCGATAACTCCGGCGACAAGTACACGAAGCTGCGCCCTTACCAGTATCACGGCTCCATTTACGGTGTCGTACCCGCCGAGCGAGGCTTTCAACGCCCTGTGGGACAGTGGAACTTCCAGGAAGTTATTGCCAAAGGCAACGACATCAAGATCATCCTCAATGGCCACACGATCCTCGATGCCAATCTAAAGGAAGCTACCACCAATGGAACTATGGATGGCGCAGGCCACCCCGGGCTTTTTAACGAAAAAGGCCACATTGGCTTCTTAGGCCATGGTCATGTCGTCCGATTCAAAGACATCTCCATCAAACCGCTCGATTAGTCAGACAACAACAGGCGCTTGCCGGGCCGTGCTTTAACGGCCCGGCGCGTCGCTTTCATCGACCCGCCCCGCACAAAGGCCACGCTTTCGCTGACCGCACGCCCGGTCTGCTTACCTGCTCTCTCCCGCCCCCTGCTGATACCCCTGCCCATGCCCTCCACTACGCCGCAGCCCCAATCCTTCACGTCCTCATAACATACATCCTCAAGCCAGAGAGCAGCCCACAACGCCGCAGCCGCCCTCATGACCCCTGAAAAACCAAAAACAACACAAAAATATAGAGTAAACTCTTGCAGCCCTCGCAATCCTTATGCTATACTTATAGTGTCTATAGCCTGAGGAATCCTTGGCATGGGTCTGCGACAACGCAAATTCGGCGCGTTTACGTTGATAGAACTGGTAGTGGTTATCGCCGTTATCATGTTCCTGATCGCCTTGGCTATGCCCGCACTGAACCGGGCCCGATATAAGGCCGGCTTGGTCGTGTGCCTCAGCAACACCCGACAAGTCGCACTCGGCCTCAACAATTACGCCGTTGAAAGCCAAGGACGCTACTTACGCAGATACACCCGCACCTTCGACCCCTCCGTCCTCTCCGACGACCTCGCCCGTAGCGAACTCAACGAAGCCGACCAGGTCCGCGACATCATGTATCACACCATGCTCAGCGAAGACCCCACCGTGGGCTGGTGCCCCTTGGCCCGAGGCAACGGGCCAGAGGCCGGACCGGGCCTCTATTACTCCAGCGATTCCCTTGTCGGCCAAGAACGCTCCGAAGACCGAAACACCTTCCAATACGCCTTTGCCGTCACCGTATCCGAACCCCAGACCGCCCAGTACAACATAGGCTATTCCATCTTTGCCGGACTCGAAACCAATCCGGAAAGGCCTGGGCAAATCGATTTCAGCGAATCGGGAAATCGCAGCAAAAAAAACGCACCCATGTTCGCCTTCAGCGAGCAAGACGCCATCGTCTGCGACCGCAGCTACATCTGGCTCACCCCAACCAAAGGCTCCGTCAGCTCACACGGCGGCACCCAGTCCCAAAACAATCCCACCGCCTGCCTCAGCTGGCCACCCGAATCCACCAACGATGACCCCCTCCTGCCTGTTATCCCCTACGACGCAGGGTTTCAGAGTGTCAATGTCGCCTACGCCGACGGCCATGCCGAAAACCACTCCGTTCAGGAATATTGCGTTGTCGGTGCCGAGGGCACCTACCACAATGGAATGCGATCCTATCCCTATTGACCGCCCTCATCACGCGAAACCATCACGTCACTCCCTCCCCTGGTCATACCCTGCGATACCCCCGACCTAATCAGCCCGAACGCTGATCTTCAGGTTGGTACCCCCCTTCACCACATACTCCGTGGCCACCCTGCTGCTCAGCAGCTCCTGGAACCCCACGACCAGCCCCTTACGCGAACCGTCCGTAAGCAACATTGCCTTGCTCGCCGGCAAATCAGGCAGCGCCTCATCCTCAATCGCCAGCCCACGCGACCCCGGTACCACCATGCTCAAATACAGCGAGCCTCGCCCAAGAGCCAGACGTTCCGCCAGAACGTTACGAACATCCTCGGCACTGAACACGTTATACCGATGCGGCTGCGATCGACGCAACTGCTCACGATAGACGTCCGCCCCCCCCAGAATCAGCTCATAGTCACCCGCCGGCAACGCCCCCGGCAACGCCAGGCCCACTTCCACTTCAAAGGCCTCTCCCCGCATCGGCTGCAACTCTGCTATGACCCGCACCTTCTCCCCCGCACGATACACTGGCCGCGCCACACGCACGCTGCGAATACCGCACACCCTGTCCTCGCTACTCACCGCGAACCCGACAACCAGCCGTTTCATCCGCACCTTCTGCCACGGATTGTTCAGCATCAGCGTCAGAGTGTCCAGCATGTCAGTCACAATACCACCCACACCACTTGCTGACGACATATTGTCGAAGCGAATAGTCTCCAACCCGTCGAATTCCATAACCATCTCGTAATCAATCGTATGCTCTCGTGGCAGACCGCCCCGATCAAGCAACGGCGACAAGGCCGCTTGCGTGGCCAACACCGGACTCGTCTGCTCGTCCTCTGCCAGACGCATACTGAAATGGTCCGGCTGCCCCCGGTCAAACCAGTCCACCGTGACCTCCATCGGTATCATCGGTACTTCCCGACCCGTTTCGCCGTACACCGCCACCGATTCGTCGCCCCGCAGAGCCCCCACGACCTTCACCGTCGAGCCCAGCTTGAAAGAGGCATCCAGCCGACTGACAAACGTGTGCACCACACCGCTGCCCATAGGCCAGTTCGACGCGCCTTCCCCCATCCAGGCATGCCCGAAACCATACACCTTGTTGCCCACCACCTCCGTTATCGTCCCCAAAACCTGCGCCTGCATATCCCCCAGCAGCAGCGGCACCGTCAACGTCCCCCCGGGAACCATGGCCGGCTCCTCCCCTGGGGCCATTTGGCCTGTACCGGCCGCCCCCGCCAACATCGGATCGAACGCGAGGTTGGGGATACGGCTTTTCAGGTACGACATCGCCAGCGGACTCAAACCATTGGCACAAAACGCCACCGGCAAACGCGTCAGCCCGCCCATGGGAGACTCCACCGAGCCCGTCCGCATACTCAACGGCGACGCACCCACCACCGCCGCCAGGTCCGCCGACTCCAGCAACGTCGGACGCATCAAATCCCGATAGACATCCATGCCGAGAAGGCTGCCACCCCGACCCGTCGCTCCTGCAACGCTACCACCGCTGCCCGGCTCACCCTCCCGCGACGCGCCCACCCGAAGCATTTGAGCAATCGGTGTCACCCCGTACAACGGCTCCTTACTCAACGCCCACCCAAACGCCATTGCCCCCGCCAAACGCCCATCAAAGTACACCGGCGAGCCGCTCACTCCCCGCACCATCACCGCCAGGTCAAAACGCGCATCGTCGCAGCGGATCAGAATGGCATCTCGTTTGGGCCCATGCTTACGCAGAACCGAAACGACCTCCACCGCGAAACGCTCCACCTTGCTGCCCTTGAATACCGTCAGCCCGTAGCCTCGCATGCCAGGCTCCAGTTCATCCACCCCGATGTAGCGGGCCTTCGACGCCAAGGACGCACCCTGCGCACAGCCAGCGGGCTGGGCCTGCCCCGCGGCCGTTTGTACCGCCTGTAACGGTTGCGCCTGCCCAGCCGCCGCTCCCACAACCATCAACGCCACTGCCAACAACGTCCTGGCCATCTCGATTAGTATCCTAAATCCCCCTGCCACGATATTCTATCCCGCGCCAATCATAACGCGACCGGCCCACTTTGCAAGCCATACTTTGCCCTCCCGCCCCGCCATAACACAGAAAGACTCTCCAGCCCCAACTGACAACATATCCCAAACACCAACAAC
>CAYNXW010000150.1:0-7242 GCA_964401265.1 uncultured Pirellulales bacterium
GACCTGATCAAGCTGGAAGACCCCGACTTTGAACGCGAATTTGCGGTGTATGGGGACGACCAGGTTGAGGCCCGCTATATCCTGTCGACCAGTCTGATGCGGCGGATTCTTGAGTTCAAGCAGCGGACGGGCAAACGTATTTATCTTTCGTTTGTTCGGTCTTGCGTGTACGTGGCGGTGCCCTACACGAAGGACCTTTTCGAGCCGAGGCTGTTTCGGACGCTGCTTGATTTCGAGCCGATTCAGGAATACTTTCGGGACCTCCAGCTAGCGATCGGGATTGTTGAGGATCTGAATCTCAATACACGGGTCTGGACCAAAGTGTAAGCGGTTGGATCTGCCCGGTCGGCCACGTAACTACGAAAGGCCCCGGCAACATTTCGGGGAGGTGTATTGTGAACATAGTGATCTTAAATGGCAGTCCCAAGGGGTCTCTTGGGGTGACGGTTCATTGTGCGTTGTACCTGCAGAAGAAGTACCCGGAGCACACTTTTGACGTGCAGCATATCGCTAAGCGTATCAGCACGCTGGAGAAGGACGAAGCTGCGTTTGAGGAGGTCGTCGGGCGGGTGCGCAGGGCTGACGCGGTGCTGTGGGCGTTTCCGCTCTATTATCTCTCGGTGTGCGGTCAATACAAGCGGTTTATCGAGCTTGTCTGGGAGCGTGGTGCGACGGACGCCTTTGCGGGGAAGTACGCCGCTGCGTTGACGACGTCGGTGCACTGTTTTGATCATACCGCACGGAACTACATTCACGCTGTTTCGGAAGACCTGGCGATGCCCTTTTTTGGTGGCTACTGCGGGGAGATGTTCGATTTGACGCGGCCGGTCGAGCAGCAGCGTCTGGCGTGTTTTGCGGAGGGTTTTTTTGAGGCGGTGGAGCACCGATTGTCGCTGCCGCGGACGTTTTCGCCGCTGCCGGCTTTGCAGGTCACTTACCAGCCTGGCGAGGCTGACGCCGGGGTTGGCTCGAATGGTCGCAAGATTGTTGTTGTTGCGGATATCGAGGATTCGCAGGACAATCTGTCGCGCATGGTGGATTATTTTACGGGTTGTTTTGCCGAGCCGGTTGAGGTGGTCAATCTGTACGACATGCACATTGCGGGCGGCTGTCTGGGTTGTCTGCAGTGCAGCCTCGACAACGTCTGCGTGTACCACGGCCGGGACGACTTTATCGACTTCTTTGAGAACACGGTCAAGACTGCCGACGTTCTGGTCTTCGCGGGGGCGTTGCACGATCGACACCTCTCGGCGCGTTGGAAGATGTTTCTGGACCGCAGTTTCTACAATAACCATGTGCCTGTTCTGACGAACAAGCAGGTGGGTTGCATCGTGGCCGGTCCGTTGAGCCATAACGCGAACCTGCGCGAAATGCTCGAGGCGTACGTGACGTTCAGCGAGGCGAACCTGGTGGGCTTTGTCAGTGATGAGGCGGGGAGCAGTGCGGACATCAGCGATCAACTCGCCTCACTGGCGCGGCGATTGCTGTGGTGCGCGCAACACGACTACGTGAGTCCGCCGACGTTTCTGGCGGTGGGCGGTAAGAAGATACTTCGGGACAAGATCTGGGGGCCGATGCGTTTTATTTTTCAGGCGGATCACCGCTACTACAAGAAGCACGGGTATTACGACTTTCCGCAGCGAAGTCTAGGGACGCGTGTCAGGAATGCCGTGATGATGACGCTGATGAGGATTCCCGCGGTTCGAAGGAAGTTCATGGCCGTGATGAAGCAAAAGATGGTCGAGCCGCATCGCAAGGTCGTGGACGACGTGCGGGATGAGCCCCGGGCGTGATGGCTACGTGTGTCGCGGAAGTTCTGCATGCTGCTGGGCGGCGCTTTGTGTCGGCGCTGTTGTCTTTTGAAGATCAGGTTTGTCGCAGGAGTTTTTTGACGCGTAAGAGTTCGGCTACGGACCAGGCCTGGGCTACGGTGCCGTTGGGGCGATGGGGATCGTCGCCATCGAATATTTCGGAGACGCTGCCGATGCAGGCGTCGGTGTTGATGTGGCGGAGGAGGGGTTCGACGAGTTCGCGTGCCTGGAGTTTGGCGTGTAGGCTGTAGTTGTGCGCTTTGAGATAGGCCTCTACGAAAGGTCCGATGAGCCAGCCCCAGACCGTGCCCTGATGGTAGGCTGAGTCTCTCTGGAACTGGTCGCCGGCGTAATGGCCCTGGTATTGGTTATGGTGCGGAGTCAAGGAGCGGAGTCCGTAGGGTGTCAAGAGGTGCTGGGACACTGTGGAGACGACGGCCAGTTGTCGAGGCTGCTCCAGGGGTGAAAAGCCCAGGGAGACGGCGAGTATCTGGTTAGGCCTGATGGCATCGTCCGCTCGGCCGTCGGGAAAGACGCAATCGTTCAACGAGGCCTTTGACTCGTTCCAGAAGAGTTGATTGAAACTCTGGGTGGCCTGTTGAGCCCATTCGGTATAGCGTTGGCGATCCTGCTGGTGGGGAGCTGTGGTGGCCAAGACGTTCAAGGCGTGAATGTACAAGGCGTTGACTTCGACGGCCTTTCCGTATCGTGGTGTAAAGCTGACGCCGTTGCAGCGTGCGTCCATCCATGTCAACTGGGTTTCGTTGTTGCCCGCGGTGAGCAGGCCGTCGGTGTCGGCGTGTATATCGAAGCGGGTGCCGTTTCGGTAGCGGTCGACGATCTGTTCGAGCACGGGGCGCAGGTGGTCAAAGGTCTCTCGGTCGCCTGTTGCGTGGAGGAACTCGTAGGCAGCCTGGACGTACCACAAAGAGGCATCGACGCTGTTGTAGTGGGGCGGGCCGCCGTAATCGTCGAAGAAGTTGGGGATCATGCCCTCACTGAGTGCGTTTCCGAAGGTCAGCAGTACCTCTTTGGCTTCGTCGAAACGGTTGGTGGCGAGCAAGAGCCCGGGCAGGGAAATGAAGGTGTCGCGTCCCCAGTCGCCAAACCAGTGATAGCCCGCCAGGATGGTGGCTGACGAGTTTGTTTCGTTTTGGGCTCGTCTTACGACGAACTGATCGGCGGCTTTGACGAGGTTCACTTCGTCTTCGTCGACGGCTCCGGCCTGGTCGATCAGGGCGGTTTGTCGTGTTTCCAGGTCGGCGACGATGGCATCGCCGTCGAGGTCAGTCAGGCCGGAGCGCATGAGGCCCGCGGTGGCGTTGGCGAGGAATCGGACGCGGCCGGGACAGTCGATTTCGCACTCGAAATGTCCCGGCGCCCAGACGTCCTCGTAGTTGTCTTGGCCGCGTCTGGCGTCCTGCCGATAATGCATGGAGTACCACCAGTCGGCGCCGCGCCGAAAGGTTCCCTCTCGGCAGAACATGTGGAGCGCGGGGCCCTCCCAGTCGAGGGTTTGTGTCGTCACGACGCCGTCGTTTTCGTCCATTGTCAGCGACGCGGAAGAGGACTGGAGATGATGGAACCCGCGCATCGCGAGCAGGGGCATCAGGGAGAAGTTTATCGGGCCGTTCGGTCCTTGCAAGGCGTAATCCAGGACGACGACGTTGTGGTCGTAGGCGAGGTGGACGGATTTTTCCAGTTTGTAGCTGCCAAATTCATAGAGGAAGTGGACGCCGCCGTCCCGCCAGAACTCTTTGAGGTAGCGATACCCCTGGGGGTGGAGGCGGTCTGAGAATTCGAAATTGGCCAACTCGTAGGTCTGGCCGGCCACGGTGACGCGTTCGAGCACGTTGGAGAGTGTGACCACCCGCTCCACGGGAGGTCGCAAGGCCGCCACCAGCAATCCGTGATAGCGCCGGGTGTTGCATCCGATCAGGGTACCGGAGGCGTAACTGCCGCGACTGTTGGTCAAGAGCCATTCGCGATCGAGCAAATTGTCGAGATCGTTTGGTTGAACAGTTATTGCTCGTACGTTTGTTTTGGTCTGCTGCATTGTCTCGCCCATAGCGTTTTGGAGCTCCATGTCCACCCAGCAGTGACGGGTTGACGCCCCGTCTGCGTGTAAAAAAGTGGGCGAGCGAGTACACTGGTGTCCACTCGTTCGCCCTCCGCCTCATTTGCCCATATTTTCCCCCCGCGCAGTGTCTATGCCTTGAGGGGCACGTGCTGTCGCGGCGTCGTTGTGGGCCGCGTTCCGTTTGCCTGCCGGCACCGACTGCGTAAATTGTCCATGACGTTCATGAAATTGATGTAGGAATCGTAGGGGCTGTCATAGGGATTGAAATACTTGTGCACGTCGCCGTCGGCAAACCACTTTGTGCACATATAATAGAAATGGTCGGAGGTCTGGAGCTTGCGCCAGTCCTCGACGATTTGTGCGTCGGCGGTCTGTTTGACCTGTTCTTCCATACGATAGAGCTCATAGAGTGCGTTGGACTGCATGGCGTTTCCCAGCCATGCGGAGAGATCGCGTTCGATGTCGGCCCAACTGATCATGTGTGGGACGTCAAACTCGCCGACGGGCTCATAGGAGGCGACCACTTCGGAAGGTGTTTTGAAGTCATTGTCGGGATGTTTGAACACCTCGTCGGGCAGGTGTCGAAGGAACTCGAATATGCCGGTGTCTTCCCACTGATGCTCGCCCAGAGTTTCGTAATCCATGAAGAGGTTGACGGTGTAGCCGTTTCCGTTGACGTCGGAGAGCCATCGGCCGAACTTGGGTGCTGTCAGAGGCCATTCCGCCCATCCCTGGTTGGAGAAACGAAACGCGATGTCGTCGCTCAAGCGATAGTTTTTGAGCAAGAGTTTGAAATCGTTCATTCCCGGCGGGCTATAGACATAATTGGGGCTACGGTAGCCGAGTATGTGGTCGGCTCCTTCGCAGAGTGTGGCGTCGAAGCCCAGCTCGGAGACTGCGCGGGCCAGATCGTTGTTGTAGATCAGCTCGGTGTTGCGGAATACTCTCGGGGTTTGTCCGAACAAGGCTTCGATGCGGCTGCGGTGGCGGGATACCTGCTCGACAAACTCGGCGCGGGAATACAGGAACGAGAGGCTGTGGAAGTAGGTTTCGGCCAGAAACTCGACGCATCCGGTCTGTGCCAGGGCGTGAAATGTGCTCAACACCTCGGGCGCGAACTGTTCGAGCTGGTCCAAGACGGTCCCTGTTATACTGTAGCTGACCCGAAAGCGTCCCTCATGACGTTGGATGAGGTCCAACATGAGACGATTAGCGGGCAAGTAACACTTTTGGGCTACTTTGCGGCAGATTTCCGCATTCTTGTAATCGTCGAAGTAGTTGCTGCCGGAATCAAACACACTGTATCGTCGAATGCGGTGTGGCTGATGTACCTGAAAGTAGAAACACACTGATGCCATGGGTTAAAATTCCTCGTGAAATTGTCGCATCCCAGTAGGTGTGCGTACAGCCCAGCTTGTTCTTTGCGCGTATCGTGATCGACGGCGGGCCGCAAGCCTTGACGGCTCGGACTTACACCGGCGCTAATAGCGAGTGATATACATCCACGCAATGACGCGCTGAATCCCGCCAGCAGAACTTGCGCGCCTCAAAATTGCCGTGTTCCCGGAGGGTTGCCTGTAGCGGCGGATGACGCAGCACCGCAATAATTTTGTTTGCCATCTCGTTGATGTCCCAGAAGTCCACCTTCAGGGCGTGCGTCAAGACCTCTGCGACGCCGCTTTGCTTGCTGATGATCACGGGCACGTCGTTGCGCAGGGCTTCCAGGGGCACCAGGCCAAAGGGTTCTGACACCGAGGGCATCACGAACAAATCGGCCATGCGGAACACCCGGTCGACGTCGGAGCCCCTTAAGAACCCGGTGAAGAGCACCTTGTGTCCAATGCCCATTTCTGCGGCCATTTCGATGGTACGTGTGATCATGTCCCCCGTTCCTGCCATGACAAACTTGACGTTATCCATTACCTGGAGCACTTTTTTGGCGGCGGCGAGGAAGTACTCCGGCCCCTTCTGCATGGTGATACGTCCGAGAAAGAGGACGATTTTCTCATCCTTTTTGATGGAGACTTCTTTCATGTCCATGCGCTGGCCGTCGACGTCAATGGCATTGTAAACCACCTGGATTTTGTCGCCGCACACTGCGTAACGGTTCATGCAGATCTGGCGTGTCAGATAGCTTACGGCGATGACTTGCTCGGCGGCGTGCAATCCCTGGCGTTCGATGTCGTAGACTCGCTGATTGACGTGTTCGCCGGAACGGTCAAACTCAGTTGAGTGGATATGCACGACGAGGGGCTTACCGGACATGGCGGCGACAGCAATGCCTGCGGGATAGGTCATCCAGTCGTGTGCGTGGACGACGTCGAAATCTTCCTCTTGTGCGATGGCGGTGGCCAGGCGAGCGTAGCGATGGACCTCTTCGTACAGGTCCATGCCGTATTGTTCGCCCCCTGAGAGCATCGCCAGGCTGCCACTGCTCTGGCCGGCCACTTCTCGGAGGCCGCTGTGCTCTCGGAGGTGGCTTAGCATTGTCTCGTAGCCCTCAGAGGTCTGGTAAGGTGAGAGCATCGCCGGCAGCGCCCGAAAGGTGACATGGGCGAATTCGGCCAATTTGTAGGCTTCGAGGCCGGAGCGGCTCAAACGGGTCGAGGGACTGGCGAGACGGACGTGTTCGGAATATTCGCTCGGAATCGGCCGCGGCAGGATAAAGGTGATATCGATATCCAATTGATTCAGGGCTTTGGTCAAGCCATAGCATGCCGTACCCAAACCTCCCGAGATGAATGGCGGGAATTCCCAACCCAACATTAGAACCTTCATGGCCTTACCATCCTGTCTGCCGATCGGTCGATTTCAAACGTGGCGTCCTGAATCAAAAATCCCTCCACACTCGCACACCAACCCTCTGTTGCACGTAGGTAGCACGCAGATATGCTTGCTTCATATGTACGTTCAATTATTGTCGGCACTCGTCGCGAAAGCAAGGTGCTTTTGCGAAAATCCTGCCTAAATACCATAGTTGTCCGGTCGCCTGAGTACCTCTGATGGCTGGGACATATTGCGGTCAAGCCCCACTCGCCTCTCCGATGCCAAGGACTTACGTCGCCAAGGGGCTTTGGAGAGAACACCGTCATACTGAGCAACCGTCATCATGCCCACCACTGCCAATTTCACGCCGTCCAAGGTCGCCGACGTTACGCCGCCGCTGTGGAGGCCTCTGCCTACACCTTTTTCATCCGCCCGCTGCGCCGGTAGACTGCTCTCTCAGACCCCCGCCTGTTCCCCCCAACGGTCTGATGTCAGACGGACCGCCCGCTGTATTCTTTGTTATCGGCACTTGGAGCTCGACCCGTTAGGCAATTTACGCGATTCGGTTCTTGTTTGAAATAAAGG
>CAYNXW010000151.1:0-7234 GCA_964401265.1 uncultured Pirellulales bacterium
GGGATTTTGCCTGGCAAAGTTTCTTACTGTTGAGCGGGACTTGCCATGGATGCTCTTAGTAATCTTTCGCACTTGTTTGCAGGTGTCTAAGGCGACTGGCCTAATGCTTTGAGCAGACACTGCCATCTTGGTCGTGAACGACACCAACTCTGGGAGCTCATTTTACTCTTAGCCGCGGCGGGTGCAAGTCTTAATTGTGAGAGGTGGATGGAAGAAGGCGTGGTGGGCGGGTAGAGAGGTCCTTTGCCCCTATTGCAGGACTGACAGGCGCACAGAAGCTCATCGTTGGGGCGTCGGGTTTGCGGCCTTAGAAGGTCAGGACGTGGTAGCCGGCCTGGAGCATGTTTGTGAGGGGCGGGCCCATGGGTTTGACGGTGATGCCGATGTTGCGTAGCTGATCTGAGACGCCGTAGGCATCGGCGCAGACGACGCACGCCTCGACGGGCAGGCCTTGCTTCATCATCTTTTTGAGCTTTGTCTGGAGGTCTTTGTCGGCAGCGAGCAGTCGGGAGGAGGGTCCCCAGACTATGAGCAGGACCTCGGAGTAGTCGCCGGATTGTTGGGCATATTGTGTGTACATCAGGCAGACCCGGTGCGCCACCTCGGGATCGCCGCTGGCCCAGAGGACGGCCAGGCGTTGAGAGGTCTGGTGGGGCTTGGGCTGGGCCGGTGCGGTGCTTGCCCAGAAGGTGCTCAGGGCAGCGGCGGCTATGAGCACCACTGTCATGACTGGCCAAGTTAAACGTTTCATAGGTGCTCCTTTACAGATTGAGAGGCTCTAATGCAACCCGATTGTCGCATGTCTGGGTTGGCGTTTTCGCGGGGATGCCAGCATTGGGGAACCGAAGGCGTCGTGGGGCAGCCTCGTTGGGTCCGGCGCGGTTGGCTGGGGTTGAAAAAAGCCCTGGACCGAGGTTCAGGGCTTGTGGTTTGGTCGCCGGGGTTATGGGATGGTGTCACTGTATTCTGTTGTATATTTTTTCGACTGATTTTTCAGAGTCTTTGCGTACATCTTTGTCGCTATCGGTGTACTGAACGACTTTGAGGAAGGGCAGGGCCATTCGGTCGCCGATTTTGCCGAGGCTTTCGGCGGCGTTTTCACGGACTTCGTCGTAGGGGTCGTTCATGAGGGCGTTGATGAGGCCGGCGACGGCTTGGGTACCTTGAAAGTTTCTGAGTTTTTCGGCGGTTTTTTTGCGGGTGTCGGCGTCGCCGTAGCGGAGGTCTTCGAGGTAGAGGGCGAGTTCTTCACGTCCTTCGTTCATGGGAGGCATGCGGCGGCTGAGGCGTAGGTTGTCTTTGTCGACGCGTGCCTGAAGGGTGCTGATGGCCTGTTCGGCGCTGGCGCGGACGTCATCGTCATCGGCGGCGGCGGTACGGACGAGTGGTTCATAGGCGGCGGGGTCGGCGATTTGGCCGAGGCTTTCGGCGGCCATGGCGCGGACCTGGCTGTTGCCGTCGTTGATCATGACGTCGATGAGGACGGCCACGGTACGGAGGTCGTCGAATTGTCGGAGTCGTCGGGCGGCGTCGATGCGTTGGTCGTCCTTGTCGCGTAGGACCTGGTCAATCAACTGGTCGTGTTCGCTGAGCTGGAGGGGTACGGCGGGTGAGGTTTGCGCGGGCTGGTAGGGTTCGTAGGCGTAGTTGGCGGCGGAGGTGTAGATGACGCGTGGGTAGGGGTCGTAGTAGTGGACGCCGCCCCAATAGTAGGGATAGCTGTAGTAGCCGAGGCCGAGGCTGAAGTAACTGGAGGAGGGCCAGCAGGCGACGCCGTAGAAGTGCACGCGTGGACGATGGTAGTAGTGGTGGTAGCAGCCGTATCGTGGATAGTGTCGGTAGTGGTGGAAGAGTCGCGGTCGGTGATGGTAACGGTGGATGGTTCCGGGGCGGTAGTAGTCATAGACGCGGTGTCGTCGGACGCGTGGTGAATGATAGTAGACGCGTGGTTTGACGACGCCTCGGCCGTGCCGATAGCGTCGTAGTGAGGGTCTGTCGTGATGGATGATGCCACGGCGTGGGTGTCGGACGATGGTGCTGGAGGGTCGACCGATGCTGGAGCGTCGCGGGCGTGATGCTCGGGGTGGGGTGGCGCGGTCATGGCGAACGATGGACGCGGTGCGTCTGGCGCGGCTTACGTTTCTGAGGGAATCGGAGGAGGGCACGAAGCGGCTGCGGTTGTGCCTGGCGGTGGACCGGACGGTGCGGGTCGTATTCGTGCGGCGAACGACGGTGGAGCCGCTGAGTCGCGTGCGATTGTGGCGGGGTCTGGTGGTGACGACAGGTGCGGTACGTGTGGTGCTGCGGCGGACGACGGTGGTGCGTGAGGTGCGGGCAGGCCTGGACGTAGCACTACGGACGACGGGTGCGGCCGGGCTGGTGCGAACGGAACGGGTTACGCGGGTCCTTGGCGAGGCCACAGCGTTTCTACGCGCGACAGGGGCAGGGGCGCGGGAGGGCCGGGTGTTGCTACGTGCGACGGGCGCTCGTGACGGTCGAGGGGCACTGCGTGCGACGGGGGCACGGGAGGCTCGGGGGGCACTACGGGAGGCGCGGGGTGCGGAGCGTGTGACCCTGGGGCGGCTGGCGGCTCTGCCAGCACTGCGGCTGCCGGAGCGGCTTTGGCCGGCCCTGGCGCCACGGGAGGCCCGCCCGGATGATCGGCGAGCCTGGGCCAGTCCAGCAGACAACATAAGTATTGTCATGGCAAGGATTAATATTTTTTTAGCGTTCATGGCTAACTCCTTTCCAACTCGCTTCGAGCATCTATATTATATGCTCGCCGGCTGTCTATTAAGACACGCCGGGCGGTGGTTTGGTTAACCGGGTATTTTGCGGGTTTCACTTTTTTAGGGGCGTCACGGGCCTTGGCGGCGTTTTGAGGGGTCCCAGGGGCCCCATAGCGTCGAACGGGGGTGAGTTACTTTTTCTCGACAGTGGCTCAAATGACGTTACCATAAGGAGGCGGTCGGTGGCAAGTGGGGTCTTGTTGGAGAGTATTGATGATCTGGCTGGTGCTGGCATTGGTGGGCCTATTAGCGTTATTGGCGCTGCGTGGGGGTATGGGTGCTCGTCTGAGGCGTCGGCAGGGTCTGGCGGGTTTGGCGTTGCGTTGGCAGATGCGTTTTTACGCGAGCGACCGTCAGGACCTGCTGGAGCGATTCGATCAGACGCACCTTTTTCATTTAGGGCACGCGTGCCGGGCGTACAATATCATTCAGGGTCGGCGTGGGGGGTACCAGATATGGGCGTTCGACTATGCTTATGAGGTGGGGACGCGTCAGAATCGTTCTCTGGAACGGCGTCAGGTGGTGGCGTGCAGGCTCAAGAAGGGCGGCCCAAGGTTGTTGGCCCATCGTGACGGACTGTTCCAGGGGTTGGGCAGATTTCGCAATTTTGGCGTGCAGGGCATCAGGGGTCATGAGCAGGCCGGCCGTTACACATTGCGAAGCGACCGGGCGGCAGGGGCGGGCCTGCTGGATCGGCCTTGCCTTGCTCTTCTGGGCAATCCACCGGCGGCCGATGCCGAAGTCAACGGGGAGTACGTGCTGCTTTACAGCGAAAGGACGCTGGGGGCGGGGCAAGTGATGCGTCTGGTCAATCGGGCGGTACGCTGCGCCCGCGAAATGGATTTATGGACTCAAGCATCATCGTGCATCTGCGGAGAGCAGGCAAGTCTCGGGGTCGCAGGTGCGTCTGCCAGCTCGAAGGCGTAGCGTGCGTAATTGATCGTCTGGGGGGCATTGCTGGCGTTGAGGCAGGCAGGAGAGTCGCTGCGTCGTTGCGCCGCAGTGGCTTCATGGGGCATGAGCTGTCGCAGCTGGCGCGTCGGGTCGCAGGACCTCTTGTCCCTGCCGGGCGTAGTCGATGGCTTCGGCTAGAATGCGGGCGGCTTCCTGGTCAGCGTGAAAGCCCATGGAGTTTTCGGCAGAGATGTAATCCAGTCGCCAGAAGGCCTTGCGATGAAAGTCTCGTGCGGCGGCCAGGTTGTGTTGGGGGAAGGCTGCTTTTTCGGCGGCGGCGATATCGTCAATCAAGGCCAGGACCGCGTCCTGGGTGCGACTCATGAGGGAAGCGGTTTTGTCCTGGATGCGTTGGGCGTGGGCGAGGAGCTGGTTTTGTGAATCCGGATGGCAGGTCTGGCAGGCACGCGCCACATTGAGCAGGGGGCTGCGTACGTGGTGGTCGCTGACTTTGACGGCGCCGACCCGTTGGTAGGGCATGTGGCAGTCGGCACAGCTGACGCCGCTGCGTGAATGGATGCCCTGGCTGTACAACTCAAATTCCGGATGCTGCGGCTTGACCAGCGGCGCTTTTGAGATAGTATGGATCCAGTCTTTGAAGTCTGCGGCATCGTAGTAGGCCTCGCTGTGCTGCACCTCCAGGCCGTTGTGCCACGGGTAGGTGAGGATTTTCTGTTTGCCCTTGAAGTAATACTCGACGTGGCACTGGGCGCAGACGAAGGTACGCATCTCCTGTCGGGAGGCGAGGGCATTGACGTCGTAGTCTCCTTGTCGACTCTGGCGCCACCGCTCGATACTGGGATACTGTTGGAGGGGGTAATCGCTGGCGGCCAGGGCTTTGATGCCGTTCAAGAAGGCCGGTCGCGTCGCTCGCAGCTGGGTGGTTTCTGGATCGTGACAGTCGAGGCAGGTAATCGGGTGGGAGACGAGCTGGCGTGACTGGTGGTAGGGCATGCCACAGACGATTTCGAATCCCTTCATGATCTGTTCGGGACGTTTTTCATCGGGGATTCCCGCCTCACGGCCCACCTTCTGGTAGGCGGGCAAGACAGCGGCGTGGCAGTGGAGGCAGGCGCCTACCTGGGCGAACTCTGTCACTCGGCGGGTGGTGATTTGATCGCTGAGCATGTAGGCGTGGCCGCGTTCCTCTCGGTAGTCGACCCCGAAAGCGTAGCCCTTGAAGAGGGTGACCCAGCGGGGATCGGCCTCGAGCTTGCCGAAGGCCTCACTGCCGCCGTGCAAGGTGCGTTCGGTGTCGACAGTGCGGCGGTAGCTGTCGTATTGCAGGGGGAAGTTTCTGCCCCAGACGGCTGGGTCGAGGGTTTGTTCGTCCAGGGCCACCACCTTGAAATAGTGCTGCCGGGCCTCCTGCTTTCGCTGGGATATATTGTCGTGTAAGAGCAGCAGGGCTGCTAATGCAAATGCCGCCAAGAGGAACACAGCTACGAACAACAACGTCCGCACTGTTCTTGCCGCACGGTTTACTTGCTTTGCCATAGTCGGTTCTCCTTGGTCTTGGGAGGGCATGTGGCTCCGGTTTGCTAGGGGCCGTGGCCCACGGATCGATGACAGCGTACACAACCCAAATCGTCGTGTCGGGATCCCGCATGGTTGGTAATCTGACCGACCAGGGCGGCGTGACAGCGTCGGCAGTTGGCCTGGAGGACATCCTTGTTCTGCTGGCGAATGATGATGGGCTCGTGGAAATCATTGAGGGTAAAGGCCTTTGAATGATGATAGCCGTTTTCCGCCTTGGCGCGGTACTTGCCCATGACATCGTGGGGCAGATGGCAATCGTTGCAGGTGGCGTGTGCGTGATGGCTGGCCTTTATCCATCCGTCGTGCTGGTCGCGCATGATGTGGCAGTTGACGCAGACCTGGGGGTCGTCCGACATGTAGGACAACCCCTCGGCGTAATAGAAGGTATAGAGGCCCATGCCTGTGGCGGCTCCCGCCAGCGCGCAGAGAATCATCGGTGCGGTGTGTTTCCACGTGACAAAAGAGAAGCTCTCGCGACTCAAGATCTGTTCTCCTAAGGTCTTATCCCAAGAGGAACAACGTGGCCTATACGGCCCTAATCCCTAGCAATCACACTTGTATAGTATCATTTTGACGTCAAGTCAACTTGCAGGTTCGGCACTACAGCATTTTTCTAGCGGCGGCCCAGGAAGATCTGATGGACCAAGGCACCGGCGATCCAGACGGCGGCGCTGAGGGCTAAGACGGTGGCGAAGTGCAGTCCCCGTCGAAACCCCAGGTGGGCGGCGACGAAGAAGAGCAGGGCGGGCACGCCGCCCCACATGACGCCCAGGGTGTAACGTTTCATGACGGCCAGGTCGCCGCTGCAGGCGTCGTAGACCCAGAAGAGGGCAAGCAGGCCGGTGAGGGGCATTACGGAGATGAGGCCGCCCAGACTGGGACGCCATTGGGCGATGGCTGCCACTGCAAGAATAATGCCTATCGACAATGCCAATTTGACGGCGAAATGTGCATAGTTCATTGGTCGCTCCCTTTTTGCTTTTCTGAATGGGTCCTTGTTGAGAGTATGCATTTGGTTTGTAAGGCTACGGAGCCGGCACGAGGGCGCAGCTGAGCGTGCCTCCGATTGGATGATACGGCCGTGAAGCGGACAAGCCCAGGACAATCCGGGCGAAGTTGTGATGGAGTGTTTGCGTGCAGGAAGGCAGCGGAGGGTCAGGAGAGGCCGGCGGAAGCGGCAGCGACGGGTTCGTCCGGTGCGGATTCATTTGTCTCGAGCACGGGGGAGGTGGTCTGGTCCGTTGGGGGCTGTTGCGAGGCGTCTGCGAGAGCACCCGGCACGGGGGGTTTGGGCTGGTCGGTCTTGGTTTCGGCTGCTTCGGGCGTGGCCGGTTTGGGTTGCACCTCCGCATCAGCCAAGTAGAGGTTTAGTTCGAGGCTTTCGAGAAGGGTTCGCATGTCGTCCGGGCCCGGGGGCATGTGCAGGAACATCGTGGCGCCCTGGACCATGGCCTGGTGCCCTTTGGTGAGATCCTGGCAGAAAGCGACGACGGGTACCTGGCGGAAATGGCCCGCCAAGAGTTTGAAGGGTTCGGTCTCGAGTTCTTCGAAGGCGACCAGGACCATATCGACCTGTTCGCTGTTCAAGGCCATGGCCTCGTCGGCGGTGGCCAGCGTGTGCGCGCCGTAGCCACACTCCTGCAACTGGTACTTGATCATGGTGGTGGCGGCTTGATCCTGGCAGACGAGCAGGGCCTGTGCGGTGGGTACGTGACGGACATGGTGACTGATCGTTTTGACGGCCAGGGCGCGTTCGACGGCGCTGAAGAGCAACTGGTCGCTGGCCTGTTCCTTGAGGGTGACGCACTCGTCGATGCCCGCCTGCAACAAAACCAGCCGCTCGCTATCGTCTTCGAGCAGGCTCAGGGTTGCCAAGGCGGATGTCTGTCTGATTTCGGAGAGGAGTCCCGGGTCATCGCGTAGCTTGGCGCCGCGGCAGAAGATGGCAAGAT
>CAYNXW010000152.1:0-7232 GCA_964401265.1 uncultured Pirellulales bacterium
TGGGATTCTGGGCGGTGAAGCCCGCGGTGGGAAGGCCGCCGCGGCGCATGGGGCCGTCCCAGTTGAGGGCCAGCACGGCGTTTTGTCCCCAGACAATCCGCATGCCGAATTTCAGATCGGCGAAACGTTCGCGGGCCTCGCTTGGGGCGAATTTGTAGTCGGGATCGACACCGGCGGCTTTTGCCGTCCGTGTGGCGCTGACCAACGTGGCTATCGCCACGACCATAACCAACGTGATGTGCTGTTTCATACGTTTCTGCATTGCATGCTCTTTTCGGTGGCGCCTGTGGCACCGTTTTTCAACGTTCTACCAGATAATTCATCAACACTTTTTGTGACGGACGGTACTCTGTTGTTATCTTGCAAGCTCCCGAGCCAATCCGTTACTTTCTGCATGGGCCAGGAACTCTCTGCCGGCGTTGCCTGTAGCTGTTTGGAGGCCTTGAATAACTCATAGACCTGTCTGTCTGTCTGTCTGTTGCACCCGCTTGAAGCCGCTCGCCGGCCAATGGGCCCGGTCTGTGCCGTTCAGCAGCAGCAAAGGCCGTGGCGCCAACGACGCATAATGATACTGCAAATCCGTCTGCTTTAACATACCCTGCACGTACGGCATGACCCGATCAAACGAGCCCGCCGCCGTCGCCACGTGATCGGCCCAGTCCCGCATCGTGATGCCCCCTAGCGAGGCCAGATTCTCTCGCACCTGAAGCCGCCGACGCTGCCACTGCCCCAAATCGGTCGGCGCCGCCGGCAACCGCTGCGCCATCGCGCTGGCGCGATCGCCGAGCATCTGAGCACCGGGCGTACCGGCTCATCCGCAGCCGCGCAAGGCGTCAGCGCAGCCATCACGCCCGATATCAATACCAGCCGTCTCTCCAGCGAAGACACCGGCACTCTGATTGAGCTCAGTGTTCTTCTTGTCATCATACTGTTCCTTACGTAATGCACGTTTCTTACTTCGGGTTATGTCCTTCGATCTTGAACGCATAGGCCTGCTTGCAGGGGCGATTGGCCTCGTTTTGCAGTTGCTCGGGGACCTTGATGACCAGGCTGTTGTCGGCGATGCGCCAGGTGAGGGGTTTGTCCGTGCCGAGCATGTAGATCTGCGAGCCTGGCCGTGGGGTGACGGATTTGAGGGTGAACGTTTTGCCGGGCCATTGGAGGCTGATGGCGTAGACGTATTTATTGTCCTTGGAGCGGGTGAAGCGTATCTTTTTACCCTCACGGGTGACGGCAAAGGGTCGGGTTTTGTAGATGGCCTCGCCATTGACCTTGAGCCAGTCGCCCATGTATTCCAGGATTTCCACGACCTCGGGTCGCCAGGTGCCTTTGCCGGTGGGGCCGGTGGTGAGCATAAGGTTGCCGCCCTTGGAGCAACAGTCAATGAGTTCCTCAAGGATGGTCGCCGGGCTCTTGTAGTTTTCGGGGTTGGGGTCAAAGGCCCACTTCTTGGCGATGAGCTTAATCGCCATCCAGGGCATCTTCAGCTCTGGGGCGTCGATCGAGTCGGGGACTTTGCCTTCGGGCGTCTGGTAATCACCGTAGGCGCCAACGCCGCGCTTGCGCACCATAACCTCTGGCTGGAGGGCCCGGATCATGCGAATGGTGTCAAGCATGTCGGGCCATTCAATGCCTTTGTATTCTGGGAGTTCCCAACTCATGTCGAGACACAGCATGTCGATCTTGCCGTAATTCGTCAGGAGTTCGCGAATCTGCTCGCGATGCCGGTGGACCTGTCGCGCGTAGCCGGCCGGGTCGGTTGTCCGGTTGTAGTCCGGGTCGTCCCAGGGGCTGTACTTTCCGCGGCGAAAGTCGGCGTCGTACCAATCAATATTGGAGAAATAGAGGTCGATGGCGATGTTTCGCTTATGGGCGGCGTCGCAGAGTTCTTTTACGATGTCGCGTTTGAAGGGCGTGTCCATGATGCTGAAGGCCGTGTCGCATTCTTCGATGGCGGGTCCACCAGGGGCCATCTGGTTAAATCGACGTTTCACTCGGGTTTTGGTGTCATACATGCTAAAGCCATCATGGTGTTTGGTGAGAATGGTGAAATACTTGAGCCCACCGCGTTCCAGAAGGTCCATCCACTCTTCGGCATCGAAATCGACGGGATTGTACTCTTTGTAGAGGTCGAAATACGCCTGCCGTCCTTCATTGGTTTTGTCTTTATTTACGATATGCCAGGAGGTGTCGTAGCCGCGAGCGTCCCACATGCCCATGCAGATGCGCAGGCCGACCTTGAGGTCCAGATAACGCTCGACGGCTTCCGGGCCGGCATGGAGGTAGTTGAGCCCCACGCCGCGATAGCCGGGATACTTGCGCTGCAGCTCGATTTCAGCGGCTTGTTGCTCGGGTGTGGGCGGGGTGACCTGTTGGGCCAAAGCACCGGCAGCAACCGTCAGAACGAGGCAACCGATCAGGGTGCGCCACTTCCAGTACGAAGCACCTCGAGTCTGCAGCAAATGTTCGGGTTGTCGGGTAGCCATCATGTGATCTCCTCAAGTAGGCGTGAAATTTCCGTGTAACCGTCCAGGCCACAGGGCCTGACTCTCTTATGAAGCTGGTCAACGCAACCGGCCCTTAAACAACAACCTAGCGTAACGTCCCCGTGATACTTTCTTTCATTCCCGTTCTTATTCAAGCCGGCTGCTCGGCATGTTTTTCCATCGTCTTATGTCTATAAGGCGGACACTTCCGCCGCCGTTTGTGCCTTGCCGATCCAATACCTTACCTACGTCTTAGTGTCTGTAACCAATCGCCTACCGCCTGTATGCTTCCGGAAGGCTCCGCAGGCACGGCGGTCAATGAACTCCTGGCGTCAAGCAGATTGTAGACCGTTGTTGTGACATTGCGGACGCGGTCAAAGCCGCTGGCCGGCCACTGCGAGCGGTCGGCGGCGTCGATCAACAGTAGCGGGCGCGGCGAGAGGGCGGCGTAGAGGTACTGCAGGTCGGTCTGGGTGGTCAGGCCTGGCAGGTAAGGTAAGACGGTGTCAAACTTCTCAGCTTCCAGCGCGACGTGTTCGGCCCATGCCTGAAAGGTGGTCGCCCCGATCGACGCGACCGCGTCCACGCGTGAGTCCAACGCCCCGGCCAGGGCGGCATCGAGACCGCCAATGCCCATGCCCAGCAGAACGATCTTTGCGGGCGCAGAGGCTTTCTGGCTGGCCAGGTAGTCCACGCACGCCAAGTTGTCCCACACCCGTTGCGCCAAGGGGGCCAAGCCCACCATGTCGCCCACGCCGTAGAGCGGACCTAGATATACATTACGTTTGGACGATTGTCTTAAGTTTTTCGGGTGTATCGACGTGGCATGTTCGGGCACCATGACGGACCAGCCCGCCTCGTTGCAGGTCGCGATAAACTCCTGCACCGTACTGTCGGCGGCGCAACTGCTGCTGGAAGCGGAGAGCACCACCACAGGTGCGGATGACTGCCGCGGCTGTGCGGCTGGATACCACAGTGCCGGACATATCAATCCATCGGCCTGGACCAATTCGATGACGCTTGCCCGCTCTTTCTTTGCCAGCGAGTTTTCCGGCGACGTTGCCTTGGTCTGTCGCGGCAATTCGTCTACGGCACACGCCCCGCGCAGCCATCCGACTATCGAGCCGCGATACGCCTGCCACGTTTTGGCGGAGGCGAATGATCGGGGCAAAGCGTCGGCCTGCCTGGCGATACGTCGTTGGAAATAGCGTATCATGCTGGTGTCGGGATCGATGGGTTGCCCGCAGGGCCGGCGGACAGCAGTGCCTTTGGGCAGGGGCTTGAGGTGCTTTTCGAACCAGGCGTCCAGTTCCGGAATAAAAGGGGTCATGCTGTGTGATCGCAGGTCCCAAACGAAATCAAAGTTGTCGGCGATGCCATAAAACGAGTAGGCCTGACGCAACCGCTCAACCACGGCGTCGAAGCCGGGCTTGGGCCACCAGTTGTCGCCCGAGTTGGAAGCAATCAGGAGCGGTCGGGGTGCGATGCAGGCGTTGATCTCATCCCATTCTGTGTGCAATAGAAGGTTTTCGACATAGGGCGACGGGTCGGAAAGGATCCCTCCGGTGCCCGGCATCCTTGCCCAACATTCATAGGTGGTCGTTCCACAGACCGGGGCGACCACGCGAAACCGCTCCTCCAGTGCTGCGGCCAGCCAAGTCTGTTCCGAGCCCTGGCACAGACCGGAAATACCGATGCGGGCCGGATCGACGTCGGGCCGGGTCAGCAGGTAGTCCAACCCCCGCAGCGTGTCAAACACCTGAATGCCCATTACCGGCGTACCTGCCGCCGAGGCGATGCCGTAGAGCCCGGCGCAGGCGGCCTGACGTTCTTTTACGTGGGGATCGTCGATGAAAAGGATCAGGTATCCCTTACGCGCCATGTGATAAGCCCAAGGGTGGTAATAGTCCTGTGCCAGGTGGCCCTTCCATCCCGGGGGCGAGACGATCGCCGGCAAAGGCCCGTCCACGTTTGTAGGTCGCACCACATTGGCCGTCACGTAGGCCCGTTCGCCCCAGAGGTAAATGACGTCTTCAATCGTCAAGTCGTCCTCTTGGCGTACCTTCTTGACCTGGGCGCGCATAGGCTCCCTGTCGGGCAGGCCCAAGACGCTCGTTAACGTGGCTTTGACGGCCTCGCGGCGGTGACGCCACTGGGTCAGGTTCTTGGCCGGCTCAGGCAATTGCCCCACCAACCGAGTGGCTCGCTCACCCAGACACTTGAGCGTCGAAGGCCGCGCCGAATCCGCCTGCTTGCCGGCCAGGGCTGTCGCACAGTTTGCCAATACCAATACAGATGCTATCCAGAGTGACTTTCGTCCCACGTCTTTTCCTTTCTATGTGTTTGGGTCCGTGTATTTCACGGGTCTTCATTTTTCGGTAGGTTTTATGGCAGGCCGTGGCGGCATTACCGTTACGAGTTGGCCTTTAACGCCCTCTTACGGTGCGATCACTTGGCGGTTTGGGCAGGAGGCCCGAGCCGCTTGAAGTCGAAGCCGCGTAGTTTGGCCCCCTGTTGGCGTTGTTTGCGGAGATAGGTTCGCAAGTCCTGCATGTCATACTTTTTGAGCAGGGCGGGCACGTCCACGCCCGGTTGGGTCGCTTTGAGCACGTACCACTCTTCACGGGGCATTTTCTTGTCGATGACGACGCCCGGGTTCTCTTTCAAGAGCTTTTCGAGCTTCTTGCCGCGTACTGGCCAGTGGTTGTAGTAGTCATTGGTGTGGCAGATAGTGCGGTCCATGTCGAGCGTGATTCGGGCGAGGCCTTTGCGCTGGTCGAGGAGCTTCTCGCCGGTGAGGTCGTAGGCCTGGCATTCGCCACCGTTGGTGCAGGAAACGACGTAATAGTGGTGTAACATGGCGTAGGCGCCCAGGGCCTGGCCGCCCGAATACATGCTGGAGAAGAGCACGAGTTGGGCTCCGTTTTCTTCGAGGCGGTGCCAGAGCTCGGGAAACTGGCCGTCGAAACAGAGAGCCATGCCGATCCGGCCGAAATCTGTCTCAAAGACAGGGGCGTCGCGGCCGGGCCGGCCGTTGAGCGAGCCGAACTCGCCGTTGACTGTTTGGCCGGGAGGGTCGGCGAGCACCGGAAAGACCTTGTTGTAGATGCCTGCGATTTTTCCCTGACGATCGATCAGGACCGAGCTGTTATAGACGATGTCGCCGTCCTGTCGGTCGATGGGTGAAATGATGTAGGTGTGGTGTTTCTTGGCGACGGCAGCTATTGCCTTCATCAAGGGGTCGTCAAGCGTAATAGGTTTGCGTAAGCCGGGCCAGGTCTCCGGCAAGACAATCAGGTCGGCGCCGGAGGCAGCCTGGCGATCGACGAACTCGGCCATTTGTTCCGGTTTGCGCTGGCCTATGGTAATGATACGGACAGGCCGGCCGATCTTGGCTTTACCGGTGTCGGTGGCAGGGGTATTTGGTTTGGGCGTCTCGGCGGCCTGAGAGATGGGGGTGCTTATGAGAGCAAAGACGGCGGACAATAAGGCGCACTTGAGAAGTTTCATTTCTTGGGGACCTCCGGTAATACACGGCGCTATGTAGACCCTGTCGCAGGATTCCGCTAAGTGTTTGGTGGGGGCGGAATTGAAGGGGATACACCCTTTCGTCGTGTGGGTTCATGTTGTCTTCATGTTGCGATGATCACAGTATGCTCGCCGGGGGGGGGCTGCACCAGCTAAGGGCTTTAAGTCGTTTACGTGCAATGCCTTGTGGTGTTCCATAAAAGGAGTGAGCTGTTAGCATCAGCCCCGAATCTAGCGCAAAATTGGCAGAAAGTCAATCGTATTTCCCTGTTGAGACGCCTGTCGACGGCCGGTTGGTTTCTGGGGGCAGGCGTTGTTCCCTTCATCAAAGAAACACACGGGCTGGGAGCCTACGCTCCTGCGGTTGACTTCTCTAATTACTTATATTGCATAAGTTTAAGCAAATATCTCCCTCCCTCACCCATCAAGGGTCAGTCCCTGGGCAAGAAATCTTGCGTCTTCTGACACTTTGGGCAAAAGTGTCTTGATAAATCACCGATATTGTTTACATGTGAATTTTACTTGCTTTGTTATATGAGTATTGACAAGGCATGCATCTTTTGGTTAGAATGATTTCATGAGAATGAAGGATATCGCCAGAAAGGCGGGGGTATCCGAAGCGTCGGTGTGTTTGGCACTCAATGGCCATCCTCGGGTTTCGCAGGCGATGTCCCAAAAGGTTCTCAAGGTCGCTAAAGACTTAGGATATGAGCACCAGAACAGAAAACGCACCAAGTATTCCCGGGGTATCCGTACCAATTACATAGGGCTGCTGTTTGTGGGGCTGCCGAGGGAACTGACAAACCTGCCTTTCTTTGCAAGGTTCGTCACCTGCCTGGAATCACACTTGACCACCGAGGGCCTCCAACTTCTGCTAAGCCAAGTGCCTGACCCCAACGTCTTACCCAGGAATGTCCGCGCCAGCCGAATGGACGGCGCGTTTCTCATCGGCCGTGATCCCGACCCTGCGATAATGGGCGACTTGGAGGAACTCCGCACGGTAGGCGTCTTCGGCCGGCCCTACCCAGGCCTCGACTGGGTCACCACCAACGCAACAGAACACGGCCGTCTGGCCGGTGAGTATCTGCTCCAGCGAGGTCATCGACGATTGGCCTTTCTCAATCCGGACAGGGCTCACGACGTCTTTGCCGAGTACGGCAGGTCATTTCAAGAAACGGTCCGATCCCACGATCGCGAAGCCTTAATGCTGATCGCCGA
>CAYNXW010000153.1:0-7213 GCA_964401265.1 uncultured Pirellulales bacterium
GGCAAAGTCGTCTGGGCGTGGGGCGGGGCAGGGAGTCGGCGACGCTGACGGGGGCGCATTATCATGGATTGGGGATGCGTCTTGTCGCGTCGATGGACAAGGGGGGAGTGTTCATGAACGCGGCGGGTGAGGAAGGCGAGGTGGTGCGGGGGACGGAGCGGCTGGTGCGGGGCAGCTGGTGTGCGTATACGGCGGCGGCAGAGGGCAGGGAGGTGACGGTAGCGATGTTTGCGGGGCCGGGCAATGTGCGTGAGGCGACGTGGTTCATGATGACGGAGCCTTTTGCGTACTTGTCGGCGACGCTGAACACGTATCGGGAGCCTTTGGTGGTGGAGCGGGGGAAGGCTTTGTCGTTGTGTTATGGGGTGGTGTTGTGGGATGGGCGGGTAGAGCGGGCACGGATCGAGAAGGCATACACGCACTGGCAGTCGCTGGCGAGGGATCTGGCGGGGCCGATGACAAGAAGGAGCAATTGACATGGCGACAGACAAGATGGTGTCGGAGACGGGCGAGGGTTTGACGCGGCGTGAGTTTATGGGGCGTTCGCTGGTGGGAGCGGGGGCATTGGCGACGGGTTTGTCGGCGCGGAGTTGGGGGCAGACGGCGGGGTCGAATGAGCGGTTGGGGATTGGTTTTATCGGGACGGGCGGTCGCGGTAATTTTCATTTGAATATTGTGAACTGGCTTTCGACGCAGAAGAAGGCGCCGGTGGATATTGTGGCGGTGTGCGACGTGTATCGTCCCCGGATGGAGAAGGCGGCGAAGTATTACAAGGCGAAGGGGTATATGGATTATCGCGCGCTGCTGGCGGACGAGAAGGTGGACGTGGTGTGTGTGGCGACGGCGGACCATCATCATTTGCCTCAGGCGATGGCGGCGTTGCGTGCAGGCAAGGACGTGTATTGCGAGAAGCCTTTGAGTCACTGGCGGCAGGCTGCTCTGGTGCGGGAGTTTGAGGAGGTAGCGAGGGAGACGAAGCAGGTGTTTCAGCTGGGAACGCAGGGGATGAGCGATTCGGCGTGGCATCAGATGAAGGTGATGGTGGACAAGGGGATGATCGGGCAGCCGATCCAGGCGGAGACGGGATTTTTCCGGGTGGGCGACTGGGGCGAGCGAGGGATGCCGATCGACGATGCGAACGCCAAGCCTGGTGCGGATTTGGATTGGGAGGAGTTTTTGGGAGATTCGCCGGCGCGTGATTTTGATGTGAGTCGGTTTTTTCGTTGGCGGATGTACGAGGATTACGCGGGCGGGCCGGTGACGGATTTGTATCCGCATTCGCTGACGCCGGTGGCGGCGATTTTGGGGCTGACGTGGCCGAGCAGCGTGGTGGCGACGGGGGGCAAGTTTCGTTATGAGGAGCGTGAGGTGCCGGACACGTTCAGTATGCTGATGGATTATCCGGAGCGGTTGACGGTAAGTGTGCAGGGTACGCAGGGGAATAATTACCAGGCGACGGGGGCGCGGGGATCGGGCCAGCGGGTGCCGGTGATACGGGGTTGGGAGGGGTCGTTGACGGTGCGGGGCAAGGAGATTGCGTTTATTCCGGCGGAGGGGAACAAGGCCAAGGAGCAGAGTTTTGCGATCGATCATGGCGAGGATATATCGTCGCATTGGCTGAACTTTTTGGGTTGTTGCCAGAGACGGGACCGGGCGACGTTCAGTCCGCCGGATTTGGCGGTTCGGACGCAGACGGCGTTGATTATGGGGATGCTGGCGTATCGTGCGGGTAAGACGGCGCGGTATGATCGGGGTCAGCGGCGGATTGTGTTGTAGGGTTTGAGACGTTGGGGGCAGACAAGATAGTGTGTCGGAAGGTCTGGCCCCCCCGATGAGGTGGGGGTCTGGAGCACAACGGGCACCTGGTGTAAGGCAGGAGGGCAAATGCGGTCGGAAGTCCAACCCCCCAGCAAGCTGGGGGGTTTTTTTGGTTGTGGGGGAGGGGGGTGATCAGTCGAGGTGCAGGAGGGGTTTGACGGTGGTCCAGTGTTCGCCTTGGGCGCGGCTGGGGAAGGGGTTCTGGAGGGGGTCGGTGTAGGTCCACCAGACCTGGGTAATTTTGTCGTTGCCGATGTTTTTCATGTCCTGGGCGAAGTTGTCGCCGACGTACTCGAAGTAGCCAAAGAGCATACGTTGGTCGGGGGCGGTGTTGCCCATGAAGATGGCGTAGTGGCGGAGGTTGGCTTTTTCGATGGCGGCGAGGACGCCGGGCCAGCAGGCGGCGTGGAGTTGGGTGTAGGCGATGACTTTTTCGGGTTGGGATTTGAGGCCGATGATGGAGCCGAAGCGTTGTGGTTTTTTGGTTTTGGCGGTGGCGCCTTCGGTGAAGAAGACTTCGGTCCAGAGGGTCCAGTCGCCGGTATCGGGCAGTCCGGGCAGGGGTTTCTGGAGGGCGTCCATTTGGCGTCGCCAGCTGAATTCCTGCTGTTGGGCGTCTATTTCCATGAGGTCGCGATGGAGGTCTTGGCCGTTGTATTCGAAGTAGCGTAAGATGTAGTATTGTTGGGGGTCTTTCTCTTTGGCGCCGAGGTAGAGGCAGTAGTTGGAGATATGGCGGTCTTTGAAGTCGTCGGCGAGTTGGGGTCGGGCGTGGGCAAGGAGGGCTTTGTATTGGGGGACGTCGGCTTTATCGATGGTGGTGACGGCGGCGACGCGTTGGGTGGGGGCGGCGTTACAACCGGCCAAGAGGGCGGCGGCGGCGAGCAGGCCAGCAAAGACAACGAGGTTGGACTTAGGCATGGCAACACTCCTAATGAGAAGTTTACTGAGGGGGTATTTCGTAAATCTTTGTCCTAATTAATGGTTTGTGCGAGCCGTGTCAACCGAAGATGACGTAGAGCGTGACCATGGAGAGGAAGAGCACGATGGCCAGGACGCGGTAGTTGGCGAGGCCTTTCCAGCCGGGGTCGCGTAGTGAGGCGAGGGGGTGGTCCCAGACGAGGGCGGCGCTTTGTTCGGTGTGTACCTGGGGTTTGATGAGGGAGACGAGCAGTAGTATGAACGAGCAGGTAACGAAGAGGCAGAAGGCCATCATCATGAAGGAGATGGACATGCCGTTCCAGGTGAGCATACCGGGGTCGTTGTCGAACCAGTCGACGAGGAAGGCGAGCAGTCCGAGCGTTGATCCGGCGTAGAGGGTGATCTGTGCGGCGCGGGCGGAGGCCCGTTTGCAGAAGATGCCCCAGACGAAGACAGCGGTGATGGGGGGGGCGATATAGCAGATCATGGCGTTGAGGCCCTTGAAGATGCTTTCGAAGTGTTCGAGGAAGGGTGACCAGAGGATGGCGGCGGCCATGGCGATGACGGTGACGATTCGGCCGACGATGACGAGTTGGCGGTCGGAGGCGGAGGGTTTCCATCGTTTGTAGATATCGTAGCTGAAGAGGGTGGCGACGGAGTTGAGTGCTCCGGAGACGGTACTCATGAGAGCGGCGAGTAGTGCGGCAGCGACGACGCCACGGAGTCCGACGGGCAGGAGATGTGTAATCATGAAGGAATAGGCGTCGGCGGTTCTTTCGGGACGTTCGCCACCGAACTGTTGCTGGTTGACGAGGCCGAGGCAGATGAGTCCGGGCAGGACGAAGATGAAGACGGGTAGGATTTTGATGAAGCCGGCGAAGAGGGGTCCGACACGGGCGTGGTTTTCGTCTTTGGCGCCGAGGACACGTTGGACGATGGTCTGGTCGGCGCACCAGTACCAGAGGCCGATGACGGGATAGCCCAGGAAGACGGAGTACCAGGGCAGGCCAGAGGCGTCACCTTGAGGGCGAAGCATGGTGAGTTGGACGGGATCGACGCTGGCGGCGAGTCCGGACCAGCCGCCGACGTGGTACCAGCCAAAGGCGGTGACGCAAATGGCGCCGATGATGAGGATGATGGTTTGGATGGATTCGGTGAGGACGACGGCGAGGAGGCCCCCGATGATGGTGTAGAGGCCGGTGAGCAGGGCGACGCCGATAATGCTGACGTAGATGTTGATGCCGAAGAGACCCTCGAGGACGACGGCGCCGGCATAGAGGGAGAAGCCGATGTGGATGAAGATGGCGGAGATGATAGAGAGGAGGGCGAGCCAGTCGCGGCAGGCACGGTTGTATCGTTTTTCGAGGAAGTCGGGAAGGGTGGCAACCTTGGAGCGGAAGTAGAAGGGAGCGAAGAATAGTCCCAGGGCGATGAGGGTGAAGGCGGCCATCCACTCGAAGTTGCCAAAGGCGAGGCCGCTTCTATAGCCTTCTTCGGCGAGTGAGACGAGGTGGACGGTGGAGATATTGGTGGAGAAGAGGGCGAGGCCGATGACGGGCCAGGTGAGTGAGCGTCCGGCGAGGAAGTATCCTTTTCCTTCGGCTCCTTTTCGTCTGAGGCCAGCCAAGCAGCCGAGGCCGACAATGCCAATGAAATAGACAATGATGATGGTCAGGTCAATCCACGTGATGTTCATGAAGGCTTTCTCCTGACAATTGGGCGACTATTGCTTGCAAGGCCCATTATGGCCAGCGGGGGCGTCAAGTCAATAGGCCGGCCGTTTGACGTTTTTTTGTTTCGTGGGGTTGTGTTGGTCAGCGGGGTGATTTTCGGCTGGATCTTGGTTGGCCTGACAGAATCAGTCGTTGGATTGGACTTTTTGGGTACGATTGGCGTGTAGGAGGACGGCCAGGCAGATGGTGGTGGTGAGGGCGGCGGAGGCGACGGCGGCCCATGCGGCGCCGGTGAGGCCGTGGGGTTTGACCCAGAGCGAGCATAAGGCGGCGTTAAGGGCGACACCGGCGGCAACGGCGAGCATACGGCTTTTGAAGCGGTGGCAGGCGACGATGGTGTCGCCGAGGATCATTCCGGTCATCATGATGCAGCCGGCGAGAGCGACGATGAGGAACACGTCGGCGTGTTTGGCGTATTCGTGGTCGTAGAGGATGCTGAGGATGGTGGGGCCTGCGAGGTAGACGGCCAGGAGGAGCCCTGCCATGGCAGCCCAGGACCAGAGCAGGACTTTGAGGAGTAGCAGGCGGAATTCGTTGGGGTCGTAGGCGCAGTATCGTGCGAGGCGAGGCTGGACGGCCTGGTCGACGCCATTTTGGACGGCGGCGGCGCCGGCGATGAAACTCCAGAGGACGCCGAAGTAGGCGACGGCGGAGTCGCCCCAGACGGGAGCGATGTAGTATTGGCCGACGTAGTGGTTCATGATGGCCAGTGCGACGAAGACGCCGAGGGGGAAGGCGCGTCGGACGAGTTCTTTGTTGACCTGGTTGTGCCAGTGCACGCGGACGTCGGTGAAGCGGGCGGCCTGGGGGCGATCGTAGAACCAGAGGACGACGAGGACGGCGGCGGTCCAGCCGAGGAACATCCAGACCGGGTTATCGCAGCACAGGGCAGTAAAGAGTACGGAGGCCAGAACGCCGAGGGCTTTGGAGACCTGGGAGATGGTCCAGCGTTTCATGTGTTCTTTTTTTTGGAGGACGCCGAGGTAGATGTCGGCCCAGCTTTCTGCCATTCTTACGGTGCCGGCGAGAAGGATGAGCAGGCGTTGTTGGAGGCTCCAGTGGTGAGCCTGGAGGAGGCAGAGTGTGATGAGGGCGAGCAGGAGCAGAGCGTTGCTGACGGCACGTACGGCGAGGCAGTCGCCGAGGCGGACCCAGTCACGGGTGTCGGTGACGTAGACGCTTCGTAGTTCCATGTTGATGAGGAAGGAGAGGGGGGTGACGACGGCGAGGGCGTAGAGGACACGGCCGACCTGGTCACTGGCGAAGGCTTTGGTGAGGATGAGGACGATGGCGAAGCGTGAGCCGGAATGGAGGACGTTGCCGGTAATGGCCCAGACGGTGTTGACCCGCAGGGAGCGTTGAGGCTGGGAAAGGCTGGTGTCAGGTTGTGTCATGGAAGACAACGCTACCAGAAGAAGAGGCAAAATGCAAAATGGCAATTAACTGGGTAAGCGTAAGGGCGATCCGGAGGCTGTGCGTCTGTGCGGTAATGACAGTGGTGTCGACTGCGGCGACGGCGTAATTGAGGGTCGTTGGACGGTGCCGGAGGCTTTCATTGCGGGCAAGAGGCATGGGGCGTGTTAGGCCGCCGCCAGGTTAGGCAGCTTTGCTGAGACGTAGCTGCTGTGCCTGGCGGCGGTGCGCGTCAGGCTTTGACAATTTTTTGTCGTCCGGTTTTGACGTTTGCGGTGGCGTTGCGGGTGTCGATGACGAGGGAGGCGTGGCGGACGATGGTCTTGTAGTCGTAGTCGGAGTGGTCGGTGGCGATGAGGACGGCATCGTAGCGTTTGAGCATGGCGGGCGAGAGCGGTTTGCTCTTCATGCCCAGGTCATGGTCGCGTTGTTTGTGGGTGGCGGGGATATAGGGATCGTTGTAATCCACTTTTGCGCCGTTTTCTTTCAGGAGTTCGATCAGGACGACGGAGGGGGACTCACGGACGTCGTCGATATCTTTTTTGTAGGCGAGGCCCAGGAGCAGGATTTTGGCGTTTTTGAGGGCTTTGCCGCGGTCGCTGAGGGCCTTCATGACGGTCTGGACGACTTTGTAGGGCATCTGGGTGTTGATTTCTCCGGCGAGTTCGATAAAGCGTGTGGGCATATCGTACTGTCGGGCTTTCCAGGTGAGGTAGAAGGGGTCGATGGGTATGCAGTGGCCGCCGAGGCCGGGGCCGGGGTAGAAGGCCTGGAAGCCGAAGGGTTTGGTTTTGGCGGCGTTGATGACTTCCCAGACGTCGATGCCCATACGGTCGAAGAGTAGTTTGAGTTCGTTGACCATGGCGATGTTGACGCATCGGTAGACGTTTTCGAGGATTTTGCTGGCTTCGGCGGCTTCGCAGGAGCCGACGGGGACCACGTTTTTGATGGAGCGTTTGTAGAGCTCGACGGCCTGGTCGAGGCTGGCTTTGTTGATGCCGCCGACGACTTTAGCAATGGTCGTGGTGGAGAAATCGGGGTTGCCGGGGTCTTCGCGTTCGGGGGAGTAGGCCAGGAGGAAGTCTTTTCCGGCTTTGAGTCCTGATGCTTCGAGGATGGGGGCCATTAGTTCTCGGGTGGTGCCGGGGTAGGTGGTGCTTTCGAGGACGACGAGTTGGCCCTTGCGGAGGTGCTTGGCGATGGTATGGCAGGTGCTCTCGACATATTGCATGTCGGGCTCTCGGTTTTCGGTGAGGGGGGTGGGCACGCAGATGAGGATGGCGTCGACGCGGGCGAGCTCTGCCATACGGTCGGTGGCGCGAAAGCGT
>CAYNXW010000154.1:0-7187 GCA_964401265.1 uncultured Pirellulales bacterium
CTTGCCAAAAAACTGTCATTGACAGCGGCCATTATAGCGTCATTGGCGACGGTTGCAATAAATCCCCCGAGGCCAGGCAGTTGTGTTGGCATGATGGCAGGATATTTGACTTAAGACGGGCTCGGCGGTATTTCAGTAATAAACGATCAAACGCAGCGGCAGGGGCAAGTGGAGCCATTATGGCCTTGGTGGTAAACGAGCAGGTTCGAATCCCTGAGCAGTATATCGAGTTGATTTTCGTCCGTTCCGGCGGGCCAGGCGGCCAGAACGTCAATAAGGTTAGCAGTGCCGTTCAGCTGGTGTTTGACCTGGCCAAATGTCCAGACCTCACGCCGGCGGTAAAGCAACGTCTGCGTGGTTTGGCAGGACGGCGTCTGACGGCCACGGGCAAGCTGGTGCTGCGGTGCGAGACGTACCGGTCGCAGCATCGTAATCGTGCGGTATGTCTGGAGCGTTTGCGTGAGCTGGTGGCTCGGGCGTTGGAGCGGCCCAAGCTGCGGCGGCCTACGCGTCCGACGGCAGCGAGCCGACAGCGGCGACTGCAGGCAAAGAGGCACCGTTCGCATATTAAGGCCTTGCGCCGCGGGCCAATGACAGAGGAGTAATGAAGCATGGCACATGTGGCGAAGTGGTGGATGTTGGCGTTATGGCCTGACTGGTTGCGGCGGCGGATGCAGCAGCCTGAGGAAATGGTGGGCCGATGGGTGCATGAAGGGATGACCGTAGCGGATCTGGGCTGCGGGTTGGGGTTTCTGACGCTGCCGATGGCTGAGATGGTGGGCGCTGGGGGACGGGTGCTGGCGGTGGATTTGCAGGAGGCGATGCTCAGTCGGCTGGAACGCCGGGCAAGGCGGCGGGGCCTGCTGGAACGAATTGAGCTGCGTCAATGCGGCGAACGGGACTTGGGCCTCGACGGGGGGCTTGATTTTGCGGTGAGCCTGAACGTGGCGCACGAGGTGCCGGACGCGGGTCGTTTTTTCGCTCAGATACGGGCGGCACTCAAGGGCGAGGGGCGTTATCTGCTGATCGAGCCGATCTTTCATGTGCCAAAGGGGCGGTTTGAGGGCTTTTGTGAGCTGGCCCAGCGCGAGGGGCTCTGGCCGCTGGAACGCCCGGTGATCGCGTCGAGCCGGGCTGTGTTGTTCGGACCACGGTAGGGGGCAAGAACCATCTCTCGGGTGCGCAGCAGAGCGAGCAGGCAATAAACCGGGAGCGACTCTCAGGCTGTAAGTATTTTTTTTTGCAAGGGTTTATGGAATACAGAAGCGATAATAAGCGTGGTAGTACCTAGCATCTGCCCGTTGGTAGCCCTATTATTGGAACCTATGAATACAGGAAGTTGGACAATGAGGCGTGAGAAGGCATTGGCAGGGTTTGCCGTCGTGCTATTGGCGTTGCTGGTGGGGGGCTGTCCACCACCGTCGGCACGGCGTGGCGGGCTTGCGGCGACGGCGCCAACGGTGGGGATGATGAGCGTGGAGCGTCTGGCGGGCCGGCTGGGGATGTGCGTGGTGGAGACGGATGCGGTCCACGTAGAATTTGCCGACTTTGAGGACGCGGTTTTGATCAGGGCGACACAGCCGCCCACGGCAACGATCAATGGTTTGAAAGAGGTGCCCATCGAGGGATTGCAGGTCTGGCAGGGGCGTTTCTTTGTTGCCAAGTCGCTGGAGGGGACGTTGCGTGAGGTGCTGAACAAGCCGGTGGCAGGCTCGACAAAGCCAACGGTGATGGCACCGTTGCAGGACCTATCGCGTACCAAGGTGATGTTGGATCCGGGCCATGGGGGGCGCGACCCCGGCACCCGAAGCGCGCGGGGTTATCAAGAGAAGGCGCATAACCTGGCGGTGGCGGAGCGGGTGGGGGCGATTCTGGCGCGTCAGGGAGTGCAAGTGGTCTGGACGCGGCGTGATGATCGTTTTGTGGAGCTGGATGCTCGGGTACGACAAGCCAACTACGTGAACCCGACATTGTTCGTCAGCATTCACGCCGACCACGCGCGGGACCATTTGGTCCAGGGCTTTACGTTGTACGTAGCCCGGGGGGCGTCGAAGAAAACGTGGGCGGCGGCACATTCACTTCGACGGGCAATGTCCAAGATGTCCGTAAAGAGCCGGGGTATCCGCAAGGCGAACTTTCGGGTGCTTAAATACACCCGATGCCCGGCCGTATTGATTGAGGCCGGGTACATGTCGAACCCGTACGAGGCGGTACGGCTGGCCAGCGCGCAGGGCCAGAAAGCGCTGGCCGAAAGCATCGCGGCGGGGATTATCGAGTTTCTGCGGCAATCATAGGACGTAGAGCAGCGTCAGGCGGTTGTCTGAGTAAGGTTGACGTTGGCGGGGGCGGCTGGGCCTTCTTTGGGCTCGCCCATATAAAGCGTAACGTGGGGGAAGGGGATTTCGATATCACGCTCGTCGAAGGCTTTTTTGAGTCGGCGGTTGAACTCACGTCCAACAGCCCATTGGCGAATGGGTTTGGTTTTGATGCGGGCTTTGATGACGACAGCAGAGTCGGCGAACTGGTCAAGGCCGAGGATTTCGATGGGCTCCAGGATGTCGCGTCCAAGAGTGGGGTCCTGGCGGAGGTCTTCGTCGACCTGTTTGATCACTTCGACGACCTGGTCCGTATCTTCGCGATAGGCGACACCGATATCGAAAACGTAGAAGGAAAACTCCTTGGTCATGTTGGTGACGGTGTCGATCTGCCCGTTGCGCACGTAGTGCACGTGGCCGGCGAGGTCGCGGAGGATGATCATGCGAAGATTGACCTTCTCGACAAGGCCGGATTTGCCGGCAATCTGGACGACGTCGCCCACGCGAACCTGGTCTTCGAGCAGGATGAAAAAACCGCTGATGACGTCCTGGACGAGACTCTGGGCACCAAAGCCAACCGCCAGGCCGACAACGCCGGCGGCGGCCAAGATCGGGGCGATCTTGATGTTGCACTCGCCCAGGATCATCACGGCCGCCACAGCCAGAATGCCAATACTCAGGGCATAGTTGACGACCGAACTGAGGGTGTCAGCCCGTTTCTTCATCTCGCCATCGGCTTTGCGGAACATCACGGTAAAGAGTCGGCGTGAGATAAAGCGGGCCAGCCATAAGGCCGCGACGGTAAGGATGATGATAACGCCAATCTTCACACCGTGGTCCAGAAGCCAGGCAATGGTCTTGTTCCAATATAGCTGCCAGTCGATGTTCATGAGCACGTCTCCTTAAAGAGTCGTTAAGTCCACATAGTCGTCCTCACCCCATGGCCAGTACATCCGGCTAGTGACCACACGGCAAACATCACCCTACTGAACGCGACATTATAGCAGCAGTCTTTGTTCTAGCAAGAGAGTCGGACCGAGCGGCACGAAAAGCGGCAGCCCCGGTCACGGCCAGAACGAGGCCAGCGTAGCTAGGACCCAAATGAGCCCGCCGAGTGCGAGTTTGCCCAGGGTGCCCCAGAGTCGGCCCATACCTGCGGACCAGCCGATGCGTTTCGCTTTGGGGGCGGCGTCCTGGCCGCGTCGTTCGAGAAGGTAGGCGCCCAGGCCCGCTCCGGCGCAGGAGCCGATCAGGGCGGCAACGACCGGCGGAGGCAGCAACAGTCCGATAACACCACCCACAATACCCCCGACCAGTGCACCGAGCGAGCCACGCCAGCCGCCACCCGCCCGGGCAGCCCCGGCCATGCCTGCAGCAAACTCGACCAATTCAGCCAGCAGGGCCAATGCCAGCAGGAGCAGCAGCGTCCAGCCGCCAATGAGGGATTGGTCCCAACCCCACCAGGCAAAAAGGCCCGTAAAGACGAGCATGAACCAGTTGCCGGGCAGGCCTATGATGACCGTGGCCAGCGCCAGGGCGTTGACAATTGCAAGCACTACAGCAAGAAGGTAAACCATGGGGTCATTGTAGCGTCGTGATAGACGCAGGGCCAGTGGGCAGCGTCAGGGGCGGCTGGACGGGCCAGGTCAACAGGCACCGTGGGTGGCTGCAGGATGTGAGGCGGGCGTGAGATTGTCGGAGATGACGCGGTGGTAGAGGATGTCATAAACGCCGGGGAAGTGTTGTCTGAGCTGGGCCTTGGAGAGGGCCCAGGCGATGGGGCGGCCCTGGCGGTCGTAAACGCAGTGGATGGCGCCGGGGTAGACCGCCACGATATAGCGCCGGGTTTGCAGGTAGAGCAGGCAACCTGTCTCGGCGGGGTGTTCGAGGTAGTGAGGTGGGGCGTCTGCGAGGGTCGTTGGCAGCGGGCCTGGTCGGTCCGGGCGCGTGGGTAACAAGCTGGCAGCCATGAGCAGGGCGGCCGTGAGGGAGATGAGGGGCAGGGCCTTGGCAGCGAGCATGATCTGGACCTTTGAACAGGGCTCGCCGACGACAGTGCTTCGTTCAGGCAGGGGATTATAGAAGGCCCGGAGCGAAAGGCAACACCGCCGGCTCAATAAAACGACAGGCGAAAACCTCACGCTCGAAACAGCGTGCTGATATCCGCAATCCCCTTATTATCTGGTAAGAGTTTACGCTGGGGCGTGGTCCTGCTTACTTATAGTGGCGGCAATTATGAAACGCTGTACTGGTGTGCCTTACGACAGGTGGTCTCATCGCCCCTAGGTTTTGACCGCGCGAGGTTTTGCCGTCGCGTCTGTCGAGACAATGCGGCTTGAGGATGCCGGCGGCGTTGGCGCGGTGTCGTATTTGTCGGCGATCTTTTTGAGCAGCGCGTTGCGGTAGGGATACCAGAGGCAGGCAGGGATGTATTTGACCTTGCCATCGTCGGCGTCCTCGTAGGCGAAGACGGCCTTGCAGTTCTGGAGGCGTTGGGCGTCGATGGAGTGTTCCTCCTCGAAAGGCAGCATGGCCAGGCGGAGCAGGCGTCGCGGTCGACGCGGGTGGTTGCTCTCGGCGTGGTGGCTGCGTTTTACGAGGAGCCGGCGAAGGGTGGCGAAGGGATTGCCAATGAGCCGGGCCAAGCGGACCCGCCGGACAAGCCACGGGGCCAGCGAACCGATAATGAGCAGTTGGCCTCGCAGGCGCTGAAGCGGTTTGTCGGGGTTGAGGCGGTCGAGTCTGGGTTCGAGCTTGCGGCTGTGCGCGGCGAATTCGACGGCGACCTGGGTGAAGGATTTTTTCAGGTAATGATTGATACTGCGAAAGCTCTTGCCGTCGGAGACGAGCAGGGTGATGGATTCGCAGTTGGGATGGACACCCGCGAGCAGGAGCACCTCGGAACGCGGGTTTTTGCGGAAGAACGAACGCGGCTTCTTCATGGCGTAGGAGAGCCCTGCCGGGATGAACTCGACGTCACCGCCCGAGACAGCGTCGCGGACCATGATTTCCACGTCTTCCATGGTGGTGTGCACCCCGGCGTCAAAGCTGCCCGGCTGCCAGTTTTCGGTGAGCGGGATCATGCCCACGTCGGAGATGAGGTCGCGGTTCTCGTGGCAGAACTCGAGGAAGTCGGCCAGGTACTGGTCGTTGAAGCCCTTGCCGACGGTGGCGATGATGGTATGTTTGCGTCGGCTGTGTTTGCGGAGGTTGGCCAGGGCGTTCATTTTTTTGTCGTAGGCGGGACGGTTGTGGCGGAGTTTTTCGTAGATGTCGGCGTTGCGGCCGTCGAAGGCGAAACGCAGCGGCACGCGGGCGTCGCACAGTTTCTTGCAGTAGTCTTCGTCAGCCAGGCGGATGCCGTTGGTGACGATGTGGGGGCGCAGGCCGACCTTCTTGGCGGCCCCGACGATCTCAAGCAGATCGTTCCGGACGGTGGGCTCGCCCCCGAAGAACAGCAGCACCGGCAGAGGGCTGATCTCGGCGATCTGGGCAAAAACCTTACGGAAATATTCCACAGGAGGATTGAAGTCGAAGCCCATGCCCCGGATGGTGGCGATGCAGATGGGGCAGTTCATGTTGCACCGATTGGTGACGTCAATGAAGACCATGTTGGGAGCGTGGTCCACCTGGCAGCGGTCGCAGTGGAGGTCGCAGCTGTGAGGGTCGTCGTCGGCATAGTGCCAGAGAGTTCTCTTGGCCTGCCACGTGTCGGCGTGACTGCTGACGAGCGACTCGGTGCAGCCGCAATCAGGGCAGTGCTTGCGGATCCATATTTGCTCGTCGCCGACAAAAAATTCGGCAGCAACACGGCCGCGACACTGATTGCACAATCCCAGGTTCGACTGCTGCATAGCGACATACCTCCCTTGCGTGCGTAGTCTACGAACATTTAAGGACTGACAGATGACTCTTGTGCCGGCGCAGGGCCGAGTTCGTCCAGGGCCATGCGGTATTTGTCCATATTATACTCGAGAACCCAGCGTTTGCGGGGTTGATTCTCGACAAACAGAATAACCGTGGGAAAGTACGAGATGTCGTAGCGGTCCTTGATTTCAGGTGCGGTGACGGCGAAATAGGAGGTCATGATCTGGAACTTCGCCACGTCGAGACGGTCCTGATAGTCCTGGCCCAGGCGGGCGAGCTTGGGTTCAAGGACGACGCAGGTGGGGCAACCATCCTTGTAGAACTCGACGAGAACAGGGCGTTGGCTGGCGAGCACCTTCTGGTTGAAATCGGCGGTGTCAACGATTTGGGGCAATGTCGGTCCGCCGCAGCCTGTAGCAGCGAGAGCCGTCAGTACGCAGGCAAGCCGGGTGGCGAGGCAGCAAAGGGGACGCCGTTCCACTAGTGTGTTGACACATGACAGGCCGCCTGCGCCCAGGCGAAGCGATTGAGCGTACGATACGTGGGCCATAACTTGAATCTCCGAAACGGAGTCCAGGCCTTTAGATTTCACGACGTTTCGTATTCGACGCGAGAGCCCAAAACAGGCTACGTGCTCATGACGGGGCCTTAAATGTTACCTGTGCCTGACGGTCGGCGAGCTTGTAGCGAACACGTTGTGCATGGCCTGCAGAAACAAGCTTGGGCCAATGATAACGGATAATGCCGGTGGAGTCAATAATCATTGTGGTTCCAATGACGCGACCGTTGCGTTTGTCGCCCAGACGAGCGTCGCCCCACGCCCCGTGTTGTTCCATGACGCCGTGGCCGGTCCCGCTCAGAAGGTCGAGACCCAGATCGTACGCGCAAATGAAGGCTTCGTGACTTCCGACGGATTGCCCGCTGATGCCGTAGACACACGCATTCATCTGCCGCAACAGGCTCAGCAATTCGGTGAATTCGGTGGCCTGGCACGTGCAGCCCTGG
>CAYNXW010000155.1:0-7168 GCA_964401265.1 uncultured Pirellulales bacterium
GTTAAAGCTACCAGGCTTGGGCGTCGGGTGCGGTGTCTATAGTCGCCTCAACCAGCAAAAGTGGTACTGCCAGATTGCGCTAACCGCTGGAAAAGCGCTGCTGCGCGGCTAGAATTTAAAAGTTCCATCGCAACAGGAGACCGTCAAAACTCACTTGCCGGCAGGCGAGACGCTGAAAAAACGCGCGGCAGTACAGGGAAGACCTATGGCCAAACTCATCGTAGTATCCAACCGACTGCCAGTTACAATCAAAAGACGCGGTAAGAGCCTCTCGATTCACCCGTCAACGGGAGGCCTGGCCACCGGATTGGGCTCCCTGCCCGAGGCGGCAAACAGCCTGTGGATTGGCTGGCCCGGCCTGTCCGAAGATCAGCTTTCCCAGCGAGAGCAACAAACCATCGCCGCCAAGCTCACTGAGCAAGACTGCTCCTGTCTCTGGCTCAGCCAACAGGACGTCGAAGACTTCTATCACGGCTTTTCCAATGAGACGATTTGGCCTCTGTTCCACTACTTCCCCCTGCACACTGTTTACCACCAGCATTACTGGCAGGCCTACCGACGCGTGAACGAGATGTTTTGCCAGCACATCTTGCGCCACGCTCAGCCCGAAGATACCGTCTGGATCCATGATTACCAGCTGATGCTCTTGCCTGAAATGCTCCGACGCAAGCTGCCTTCCCTGGAAATCGGCTTCTTTCTGCACATCCCCTGGCCTTCCTACGAACTCTTCCGACTGCTCCCATGGCGCAGCGAAATCCTGGACGGACTGCTCGGTTCCGACCTCATCGGATTCCACACCTACGACTATGTACGACACTTCTTGAGCAGCGTCGCGCGACTGATCGAGGTCGAACACAGCTTTAATGAGCTCATGGTCCACAACCGCCTGGTCAAGGTCGACGCCTTTCCCATGGGGATTGATTTTCACAAATACGCCGACGCCATGCAGCAAGCACGCGTACAACGCGAAGCCGAGAAAATGCACGAAAAACTCGGCGACTGCAGCATCGTCCTCTCGATAGATCGGCTCGACTACACCAAGGGCATCATCCAGCGACTGGAAGCGTTCGACCTGTTCTTGCAGAATAAGCCGGATTACAGGGGTAAAGTCAGTCTTATTTTGGTAGCGGTGCCCAGCCGAACCAAGGTGCAGGATTATGCCGACTTGCGCGAGCACCTTGACGGGCTGGTCGGGCGGATCAACGGGGGCCACGGCTCCATTGGGTGGATGCCCGTGTGGTATCTCTACCGGGAATTGCCGTTTGAACGATTGGCTGCTCTTTATAATATCGCCGATGTCGCGTTGGTCACCCCCCTGCGCGACGGCATGAACCTCATCGCAAAAGAATTTGTCGCCTCACGCACCTCGGGAATGGGCGTCTTGGTCCTCAGCGAAATGGCCGGTGCCGCCAGCGAGCTTGGCGAAGCCCTCACCGTCAACGCCAACGACCGCGAGGCCGTCGCCTACGCCATCAAAGAGGCCCTGGAAATGCCGCCCTCCGAGCAAATCCGACGCAACGAACTGATGCGCCATCGCCTCCAACGCTATGACGTCAAACGATGGGCCGGCGATTTCTTCGAAACGCTCCATCAGCACAAACAAAAACAGCGTGCCTTCTCGGTCCGTAAACTCGTCCAAAGCAGTTGGGACCATGTGATCGAACACTACCGCCAATGCCACAAACGCCTGATCCTGCTCGATTACGACGGCACACTTGTCAGCTTCGTCAAACGCCCCGAAGACGCCGCTCCGGACGAAGAAATCTGCCAACTCCTTAGCCAACTCGCACAGGACCAAACCAATGAAGTCGTCGTCGTCAGCGGACGCGACCGCCATACCCTCACGCAATGGCTCGGACACCTGCCCATCAATCTCGTCGCGGAACACGGCGCCTGGCTTAGGGAAATCGGCCACGAGTGGCGCGTGGTCGAACCGTTCACCAGCGTCTGGAAGGACAGCATCCGACCCATCTTCCAACTCTATGTCGACCGGACGCCCGGCAGCGCCATCGAAGAAAAAGACTTTGCCCTCGTATGGCACTACCGCCGCGCCGTCCCGGAGTTGGCACACGTCCGCACCCAGGAACTCAAGGCCGCCGTCCAACACCTGACGACCAACCTCGACATCGGAGCCTTTGAAGGTAACAAAATACTCGAAGTGAAAAATATTGGCATCAACAAGGGACGCTCCGCCGAGCTCTGGTTTACCCGACAACGGTGGGACTTCACCCTGGCCATTGGCGATGACTATACCGATGAAGACATGTTCGCCGTTCTGGGCGAGGACGCTTATTCCATTAAGGTAGGCAGCGGCATCTCCAAAGCGCGATTCTATGTGGATTCCGTCCGAGATGTCCGCCTGCTGCTCACACATCTGGTTGGGAGTTAGCTATGCTCAGTGTCGAAGATTATCGCTATATCGTCCCGGACAAAGTGCTCGCCGATATCTACGCCAAGGCCAGACGACTCTACAGCAAGCACATCCTCCACATCAACTCCACCTACTTGGGCGGCGGTGTGGCCGAGATCCTCGAATCACTCGTCCTGCTCCTCAACGACGTCGGCGTCGACTCCGGCTGGAGGGTCCTACACGGCAACCCCGACTTCTTCAACATCACCAAAAAGTTCCACAATGCCCTCCAGGGTGGCCCCATCCACCTGACGGAGCAAAAAAAAGAACTTTACCAAAAGGTCAACGACGACTTCTCTCGCTTCACTCACATTGGCCATGACCTGATCGTCGTCCATGACCCCCAGCCTCTCGCGCTCATCAAATCCTACAAAAAATGCCAACCATGGCTCTGGCGCTGCCATATCGACCTCAACGACCCCAACCCCGCTCTCTGGGACTACCTCAAAAACTTCCTGCTCAAGTACGACATCGTTATCGTCTCCAGTGAACGCTATCTCAAAAAGGACCTCCCGCTCGTCCAACGCGTCGTCCAGCCCGCCATCAACCCCCTCTCCTTGAAAAATAAACCCCTCAGCGAAAAAACCGTCCTCAAGTACGTACGAAAGGCCGGCGTGCCCACCGACAAACCCATCATCACCCAGGTCAGCCGAATGGACCCCTGGAAAGACCCCGAAGGCGTCCTCGAAGCCTTCAGGATCGTCAAAGAGAGCGTGGATTGTCGCTTGGTTTTCTGCTACAACTTGGCTACCGATGATCCCGAAGGCATACAGATGTACGAACGCATCTTCCGCAAAGCCCGAAGCATGGTCGACAAAAAGGACGTGATCTTCGTGGTCGGAAACAACGACATCCTGGTCAACTCCATTCAACGCTATGCCAGCGTCGTCGTCCAGAAATCCATTCGCGAAGGTTTCTGCCTGGCCGTCACCGAGGCCCTCTGGAAAGCAAAACCCGTCGTCGCCTCCAACGCCGGCGGCATCCCCACGCAGATCGTCGACGGAGAAAATGGCTACATGCTCGACGCCAAGGACACCGCTGCATTCGCCGAACGAATCACCTTCCTGCTGAAAAATCCTCACGAATGTGAACGCCTCGGCCAAAACGGACAGGACACCGTTCGTAAACGGTTCTTTACAACCAGACTGCTCTCAGATTATCTTGATATCTTCAATGAACTGTTGGCTTAGACATTCTGCTACATTATGAGTAACGAAAGGAGAACATAATGGCGCGACCGGTTACGCTGTTTACGGGGCAATGGGCTGACCTGCCTCTGGAGACCCTCTCTGCCAAGGCAAAGGAGTTCGGATACGAGGGACTCGAATTGGCCTGCTGGGGCGATCACATGGACGTCGCCCAGGCGGCACAGGACAAAAAATACTGCGATGCCAAGCACAAGCTCCTCGAAAAGAACGGCCTCAAGTGCTGGGCCATCAGCAACCATCTGGCCGGCCAGCTGGTCTGCGACCCCAACGACGACGCCCGTAGCGACGGATTTGCCCCCGCCGAGGCCGCCGGCGACGCCGACAAAAAGCGAGCCTACGCCGTCGAAGCGATGAAAAACTCCGCCCGCGCCGCCAAAAACCTGGGCGTCGGCGTAGTCAACGGCTTTACCGGAAGCCCTATCTGGCACATGCTTTACTCCTTCCCGCCCGTCTCCGAGCAGATGATCGACGACGGGTTCAAGTACTTCGCCGAGATGTGGAACCCCATTCTCGACGTCTTTGACGAGTGCTCGGTCAAGTTCGCCCTGGAAGTCCACCCCACCGAAATCGCCTTTGACATCGTCACGGCACAGCGGGCCTTGGAGGCGCTTGGCCGACGTGAGGCCTTTGGCTTCAACTTCGACCCCAGCCATCTGCACTGGCAGGGCGTGGACCCGGTCAAGTTCATCGAGGCCTTTCCCGACCGCATCTACCACGTCCACATGAAGGACGCCATCGTTACGCTTGACGGCACCTCGGGCATCCTGAGCAGTCACCTGGACTTCGGTAAACCCGGCCGGGGCTGGGACTTCCGTTCGCTGGGCCACGGCGGCGTCAACTTCGAAGAAATCATCCGCTCGCTCAACCGGATCAACTACCAGGGCCCGCTGAGCGTCGAATGGGAAGACTCGGGCATGGATCGTGAACACGGCGCCCGCGAGGCGGCGGCTTTCGTCAAGAAGGTCGATTTCACGCCTTCGGCCATTTCGTTTGATGGGGCCTTTAGCGACTAAGCAAGCTGATGGCTGACAATGACAAAAGCCCACCGCTCCGGCATAGGAGATCGGTGGGCTTTTTTTGCTTGGGCGTCGTCCGGGGCAATGCTCACGGCGTCGGCGGGGCAGGCATGGTAACGTCTTTGTTCACCGGCATTTACGGTACAGCTACGGGTCTTCGCTGGTGATATCGGCGTTTTCGCCCTCCCCGGAGGGAGCGTTGTCGGCCCCGTAGCTGGTCAGAACGTAGGGCACATCGCCGCTGCGGCTTTCGCCGATGGTGTAATGGTAGGGGTTGTCCCAGGGGTCGAGCAGGTTCTTCTCGGGCAGGTATCGGCCATTCCACTTGTCGCTGAGGCCCGGCGGAGCGACGACCAGGGCCTGGAGACCCTCCGGGGCGGTGGGGTAGCGGCCACAGTCGAGGTAGAACTCTTCAAGGGCGGTGCAGATACGGCTGATGCCGATCTTGGCCAGGCCTTGCTTGGACTTGCCGAAGACGCGAAACACCCGGGGCGTCAACAGTGCCGCCAGCATGGTGATGATGAGAATCACCACCAGTAACTCTACCATGGTAAAGGCTTTACGTCGATTTCACTTCATGATGCATCCTTTCCAAGCGCCAGCGTGTGGACCTCCGAGTCCAATGTACAGGCAGCCATAGGTCACTGTCTCGCCCCAGCGACGTGTTGTCAAGCGTCTCTTGCGGGCCCGGTCGTCTGGCAGAGAGGGATTGAAGGATGCTCTGGCCAGACGGCCCAGGCCAGTACGGGAAAGGCCCTGCGGGACCAAGTGGCCCCCATAACAGGGCCGCTGACAAAAGTGCGGCAAGAGGGGGGGCGTTTTGGTGCGAAAAACGGGGGTGCGTGCGCAATCGTGGTAGAGAAAAATGGAAAAAGTTGTGGTAAGGTGGGTAGGTTGTAGCGGTTATAGCGTGCGCGTTCTGGTCAGCGACCTTCAAAAAGTGGGCAAAAGTTGCAAGAAGTTGGACCGTTTTGGGCAGAAGTTGGGACTTTTTGGGGCGTTTTCAGGCGTTTTTGGGGTGTTTTTGAGGGGGCATTTTCAGGAGTGCGCACAGCCCCAAATTACCTAGCTTGCCTATTTTGAGGGGGGGGGGGGAGAAGCATAAGGGGAGGTGTCGCCTTCGGCGACCAGTGGTTTGAGCGCGGGCAAGATGCCCGCGACACGCCGGAGGCCGCGGGGAAGAGAAGGCTTTTTTGACAGGGGTGACAGGATTGACAGGATTTGAGAAGAAGTCGGGAGTGATGAGGTGGTAAGGCTGTCGGGTTCGCTTGGCTGGGCTGTGCCGAAGGAGCCCGGCCATCCAGAGAGGAGGATTTCGCCAGCAAGGCAGCACGCCAGCAGGCGAACGAGTGGCGGAGGAGGGATGGGGCAAAAACGATAAGAAGTGGCCAGGAATTGCCCGAATTTGCACGAATTACGGCGAAAAGGAGGTGTTTTTGGACGGAATTTGCGGGTTTGGGGCGATTTGGGGAGCGATAAGGGATCAGACCGGCCGGTGGTGGAAAAACAGACGGACGGGTCCGGGGTAACAGCATGTCAAAAAGGGGGCTTGACTGGAGTTAGCGGAGTGAGATAATGGGGACATCTCGCAAGCTGACGGCAGGCGGTTCTGGATCGGCGACGGGTGGGTGAGGAGCGGCGGTTGGGCGGAGAGGCAGGAAGGCGTCGAAAGGTGATTCGAGAGTACACATTCAGTATGGATCGACGACTAAGAATCAAAGCGTCACTCCTGCAAAAGCAGATAGACGACCCGAATCCCTATTCTGACTTGTGGGCATGGTATGGGAAGTGGAGCAGCGGGGACTTGCCGACTTATCAGTCGAGAAGAGACTACCTTGCGGGACTCTACCAGCCCTTGCTCGACAACTTGGCTCTGCAAGAGATTGGGCGGGCGTCCGGCCTCAGTTGTGAGGAGACTGGTTGGTCCAAGGTGGATCGTGGCGTAGACGGTATCCGAATAGCCCTCGAAACAGCGACAACCGAGGTTGATTTTCAGACAGTGGGATTGCGATGTCGTGAAACGCTCATTTCTTTGGCTCAGGCAGTCTATGACCCACACCTTCATTCTGCTTCAGACGGCACCAGTCCCAGTCCGACTGACGCATACAGGATGTTGGAAGCATATTTTTCCCACACACTAAAAGGGAAGACAGTTGAGGCCTTACGAAAACATGCGAAAGCTTCACTAGGCTTGGCAAACGACATTCAACATCGGCGTTCAGCATCATTTCGGGAGGCGGCGCTCGGCGCAGAAGCAACCAGATCTGTTGTGAACATTGTGGCAATTATCTCAGGGAAACGAGACTTACAATCTGGGGAGGATTCTAGTTCATTAACGGGCGATGGAGAGGAGATTCCATTTTAGAGAAAGGAGGGCGCGAGGTTGTGGGGCCAATGCGATAGGGCGGGTGGTTCACGATTAAGGTTGCGTTTTTGGAGAATGACGGATGAAGAATTCAAAGTTTTGTGGGACGCTGTTGCTCATGGGTCTAGTCTTGTGTGCCGGTTGTGTGAGCAGGCCGCATTACGATGTC
>CAYNXW010000156.1:0-7038 GCA_964401265.1 uncultured Pirellulales bacterium
GACTAACCCGTCTTTGGTGAGTCTTCCCCGGAAATCGCGGATGAACCTTTTTTTTGGGGCTGTCAGGTCTGGCGCTGTCGGTAGACTGGTTCGGCCTTTGCTTGGTTGCGGGTCGTCGGGGCTATTACCTAAGCAGCGTTTTGGGGCTTTTGATGTTGTGTGGCGTTGTAGTGTCAGCGTGCACGATGCAATGGAGCGCTAAAGCGTGCGCTTTTATAGAAGATGGCGGCTGGGAGAATCCCCCGATTTCACATCGGGGGCTGGGGGAGTTGGGGTATAAGTAACTGATATACTTGGGGTTATGGTTTTGGTCATAGCTATATCAGGGCCAGGCTGGATGGGAGCCGATGAGGAGGAGTCTTTGCGGATGGAGGAGGCAATGGGATTTGGGCGGCGGGCCATCGGGACGGACGATTCAGATTCGTTTGCCGTGATGGAGGTGAAAGCACCGCTTGACGCAGGGGGGATTTCGAGGGATGATGGGTTGGTAGGCCCGTGTGTGGTGGTTTTTTTGGGGAAAGGCGAGGAGTTGGGGGCAGGGTGCTGGTAGTGGTGTGGTGAAAGGTGCATGGTGGCCATGAAACCGGCCTGACTGGGGGGTGCTCTGGCGGGTGTGGTGCGGCCGCTGGGGCGGTGAGCAGGCGGCAGGCGTTGGCAGGACGATGGTCGGGAGGCTTTTTGGAATGGATAGACGTGGGGCCCTATTATCCTAGTGTATATGGCAAAGGTAACCGTTATTGACGGAGGGTCCTCGTCATGAAGAACAACCAGCAGAGGGAGACGGGGGGCGTGTCACGGTCTGGGGGTGTCGGGTCCAGTCAGCGTTCGCCCAAGCAGAGACGTCATCGGCTTCGCTATGTCCTGGTGGGGGTGCTGTTGGTGCTGCTGCTGTTGGTCTTTTTGTTTCCCTACTGGGCTTCGACGGGGCCCGGGTCGAGCCTGGTGCTTTCGGCTGTTAATACGCGTATGGCGGACCAGGTGACGGCTGAGGATTTGTCGTTGAGCTGGTTTGGACCTTGTCGGGTGAAGGGGTTGGCTGTTCGGGACAAGCAAGATCGCGAGGTGCTGAGAGTCGAGCAAGGGACCTGGAGCGAGGGGCTCTGGCAGGGGCTTTCGGGGCCGGCACGCATGGGCAGCGTGACGTTGAACGAGCCGCGAGCGGTGATATATCCCAGCGTCGCAGAGGGGCAAAAGTCGGAGAGCAAGCCAGAGGGCTACGCGTTGCCGGCTAGTGTGCAGCAGCTTCGTGGGACGTTGCGTGTCTCGGCAGGGGCGGTGAAGATTGTTTCTCAGGGGGGTGAGGCCTACGCTATCGGCCAACTCGACGGCAACCTCGAGTTCGATACGCTCAACAAGGTCAAGGGGGACTTCAAGGCACAGTTGGCCGACGAGGGTGCTGTTGTGGCGCAAATGGAGGCGGTTGATCTGCTCAAGGAGGGGCGCTTTGATGTGATTGGGGCGCAGGGTCAGGGGCAACTGGACATCAAGAAACTAGATGTGGGCGAGCTGGCAGCGATGGTGCCGGGTGCAGAGAGGGCCACAGGCAGTGTGAGCGTCCATGCCAGTGTGCAAATGAACCATGGAGTGCTGACGGCTGAGTATGAAGGCGGGGCAGAGCAGTTGGCCATTGGCAAAGCCGACGCACGGAGGGTAAGGCCCACCGACGTGGCACTTCGAGGCCGGGTAAAGGCTGACAAGAAGCATGTGGAAGGCAGTGCGATCGTGACCGGTGCGCCGGGGCAACTGGAGGCGACTTACCGTTACAGTCTGGGCGAGCCATTCGAGTTGCCCTCGCCGCAGGCGTTGACGGCGATGGCATTGGAGGGCGCGAAGCTGGAGAAGGTAGCGGCGTTCGACGTGGAGGCGCACGGGCAGGTGGACTTAGCGAAGCTGGCCAGCGCCGTGCCCGGTTTGCTGAAGCTGCAAGAGGAGGTCGAGGTGACGGGAGGCTCGCTGGCTCTTAAGCAGTTCTCACTGCGGGGCGGTGCGACGCCGGCGGCGACGGTGAACTTCGAGCTGTCCAACCTGACGGCGCGGCGGCAGGACAAGCAGCTGCGTTATGAGCCGATTGTCGGGGATTTTGCGATGGAGGTTAAGCCGGAGGTGGGTTTGGAGGTGGAGCGAGGTCGACTTGCGGCGGCTTTTGCGCAGGTGCAGGTGAGCGGCAGCGCCGATCAACTTGAGAGCCAGTTCAGCGCCGACCTGAGCCTTTTGCAGCAGCAGGTCAGCGAGCTTGTGGAGTTGGGTGAGTTTCAAATGGCAGGGCAAGTGGAGGGGCAGGTTACTTTGAAACGGGCCCAGGATGAACAGGTAGGCGTGCAACTGCTAGTTACGGGGAAGGACATCAAGTACATCACGGCGGAGAGGGCTTTTGAAGCCAATCCTTTGCGCGTCGAGGGTGAGCTTGTTGTGCCCAGCTCGGAGAATGACAAAGTGACGGTTCCTTCCGTTCGCGCTCAGGTGGGCGAGCAGATGACCGCCACGGGGTCCGGCTGGTATGCAGTTGGCGAGCGGCGAGGGGGGGGGCAGGTTCGCGTGGAAGCGGATCTCGACCGGGCGCGTGGTAATGTTCGGGCTTTGCTGGGAGGGCACATACCAGCTCGTATGAGTGGTCAAATGCTCTGGCAAGCCCATTACGACCTGAGTCCGGCGGGGATGAGTCTTTCGGGTGGTGGGCACGTGGACAACCTGCGGCTGGGCGGCGGGTCCAAGGCATTTACCGAGCGACAGGTGCACATCAAGCACGAGCTAGGTCTCAAGCGTGACGAGAAGAAGCTGGAGGTCAAGAACGCCAGCATTCGGTCAGAGGCGTTGAGTGCGGAGGTGCATGGCAGCGTGGCGGACTACCGTCAGCGAGCTGTGATGGATGTGCGGGGTCAGTATGAGGCGGACTGGGAGAAGCTGACTTTGTTACTGCATGCGGTTCAACCGCAAACGGCTGAGGAGGTAAGCCTCGAGGGTCAAAGCCAAGGGCCTTTTTCGGTGACGGGCTCGCTGCGGCAAGCGAACGTTGAGCCGTCCTACCGGCAAGTGGAGGCCACTGTGCCTGTAAGTTGGGCGGGAGGGCAAGTGGCTGGTTTGTCGCTGGGGCCTGGGCGGATGTCGGCTCGTCTGGCGGAGGCTCGTGTTTCAGTCGATGGTGAGCGTATTCCGGCGCAGGGTGGGACGTTGGAGCTGAGCGGGATGAGTGTGGACCTGAAGCCATCCGGTGCTGTTGTGGCGACCGGGGCCAATCGGTCGCTGCTGGAGAACGTGCAGGTCGACAAGGAACTGGGTCAGCGACTGCTGAGTCGGGTCAATCCGATTTTTGGGCATGTGGCGGCGATTGACGGGCGGGTGACGCTTACCGTTGATGGGGTGGCGGTTCCGCTGAGCAAGGCCATTCTGGCACAGGGGCAAGGTCGGGGCCGTCTTGCATTGGCCGACGTTCACATTGCACCGACGGGTTTTCTGGCGGAGCTACTGCAACTGGCAGGTGCGCGAGTCAGTGAAAGGCAACCTGTTGCGATCAGTCCTGCGGATTTTCGCATCGACAATGGCAAGATTTTGTACGACAATTTTCTTTTGACCTTTAATCAAGAGGTGCAGCTTAATTTTCACGGGTCGGTCGCCTTTGACGACAAGCTCAACCTGATCGCCTCATTGCCGATGGGTCGGCCCCTGCTCCGGCGTATGGGTGTCAGTGACGCGGTAGCGGAGTACATTTTATTGGCGAAGCCTCGTGTCGACATACCCATTGTTGGTACTCGTCAGGTGCCGCAGATCAGGCTGCAGGATGTCGATGTGTCAGGTCTGGTCGATCGCGCGACCGGGCGGCTTTTACGTGAGCGAGCGGGTGGACTGTTAGAGGATCTGTTAGACCTCAAGAAGAAGAAGCCGGGCGGGCAGAGCCCACCGCCTCCAGTCGACAAGAGTAGTGGGCCCGAACAAGAGTCGGAGGGGAAGGGTGCGTCGACGGTGGGGGGGCTGATTTTTGATATTCTCGGGTCCAGGCGGGAGCAGGAGAAGGAGCCGGTCCGTCCGCAAAAATAGTGTATTGAGCGGCGGGCGGTGCCGATAAAGAATAGATGTGGTGAGGTTTTAGGTGGTGTGTAGTCGTGACGGCAGCGGGGTGGGCGAGTGATCGTTAGTGGCCGAATCGAGAAAGGATATATGGGACCATGAGCGGATTGTTGGAGACCTTAGCGAGCGGTCGGGTATTGCTGTGCGACGGGGCGATGGGTACGATGCTCCAGGGGCGGGGGCTGCAAGCGGGAGAGTGCCCGGAGCAATGGAACCTGACCCATCCTGACGTTATTGGCGATGTCGCGCGTCTGTACATTGAAGCGGGCAGCGACATTGTGGAAACCAACTCGTTTGGCGGCACGTCGATCAAACTGGATAATTACGGTCTGGCGGAGCAGGTGGGAGAGATCAATCAGCGTGCGGCGGAGTTGGCGCGACAGGTAGCGGGAGCGGATCGGTACGTTTTTGGTTCGATGGGTCCCACCGGCGCCCTAATGGAGCCGTATGGCGACATGTGTGAATCTGACATTCGGGCCATGTATCGCGAACAAATTGAAGGGTTGGTCGCGGGGGGAGTTGATGGTCTCTATATTGAAACCGTGCTTGCGATCGAGGAGGCCAAGGCTGCTCTTGGGGCTGCCAAGGAAAGCTGCGATCTGCCGGTCATTGTGACCTTTACCTTTGACAAGACCTCCAAAGGTGAGTATCGCACCATGATGGGGGTCAGCCCCAGCCAGGTGGCTGCGGAGTTGGTTCCTCTGGGTGCCGACATTATCGGCAGTAATTGCGGGCGAGGCATTGAGGATATGATCAATATTGCCGAGCAGTTTCGTCAGGAGACGGATTGTTACCTGATGGTGCAGCCCAACGCTGGTCTTCCGGAAGTTGACGAGCAGGGAAACACGGTGTTTCGTGCTACGCCGCAGTCGATGTCAGAGCAGTTGACGGTATTACTTGATGCGGGAGTGAACATTGTCGGGGGTTGCTGCGGCACGACGCCCGATCATATCCGGGCTTTTCGCGAGGTGCTGGACAGGCGTATGTGATAAGTGTTCATGCGGCAAGTCTGTGGCGGTCGTGCGTTGTGGGGAAGGGCCTGGGTGTTGGGGTGTGAGGCGGTGCGCGTATGGCGTCGTTTTGCCGCGCTGTCGCACTCGCTGGGCGGTGTGGAACGAGAGCAGGTAGAAGGCGGGGAAGACCAGCGAGAAGTTTCGTAACTCATCTTTGAAGCAGGATGTGAGAAACAGAGGTAGCGTTACGGCCAGGGTGCAAAGGAAAAGTCGTCGGAGCAGCGGTGGTTTTTCGTGCCAACGATAGCTTGCGAGAAAGAGCACTATGGCGATCGTGATAACATTTGCCCCGCGTGGCAGGGGGACGCCGAGTCGGTAGGTGTCGTGGAAGGAGAACCAGGACTGCCAGGAGGTCCAGTACGCGAGATTGGTTCGCCAATGTAACTCTATATTGTGGCCCGGAATGCCGGCAAATACCGCTCTGATGGTTACGAGGATGGCGGTGCCGATGATCAGTTGTAAGAGGGTGTGGCGCAGTAATTGGCGGTTGTCCATGCGGCCGTACCAAAGCGTAGGCAGGAAGAGGACGAAAAGCAGGCTCGATTCTTTGTTGAGCATTGCCAGGGCGAAGCAGAGGTAATATGCGAGCCACTGGCGTTGCCATAGCGTCAGGAGGCACAATCCCATCAAGAGGAGTTCGGGGAAGTCGTACATGTAGCCGCCGCGCAGGAACGTCCACGGTAGGAAGAAGAGTGCGACTGCCGGCGCAATATCGGCTGCTACCCTCGACGGTCGGTACACCAATAAGGTGAGCCGGCGGGTGACCATTAATATTCCCATCAAGGCCAAGAATAGATAGACGCAAGTCAAGTGATATGCGAAAGCGGTTCTTGCAGTGTGCACCTCACCTTGGCGGTAATAGCGTTTGAGCGGGGAATTGGAGAGTAACCAGGGTTGGTGGGGTTTTAAGGTGTCGTCGGGTACTGTTGCGGCAGTTGCTTTGACGAGGGTTGGCATGAGGATGCGATGGACGAAGGGTCGGTGTGCCTGTCGGTTAAGCATGGCCTCAAAGCCAAATTTGGGGCTGGCGCCTCTGAAGCTCCACGCCGTCATGAACACCGTCAGCACCAGAAGGCTTACGGCGACGTACAAGGTGGCAACCGTGGTGGGTTCAATCCAGCGATGCTTCGTTTCTGAAGTGACTCGGGTGCGCCATCGCAAGGTCAGGGCGGTAAAAAAGACAAGAAGGAGTGTTAATCTGACGAAGATGTCGTGCGCCTTTCTCGTGTAGTAGTCGACCGAGGGGACCGTCGAGCGGCTTACAGTTTCGTTAAGGCGTGCAATGATTCCCTGTTCATAGAGGAGCTCTACGACACGGGTTCGGCCAAAGCCCAGGGCCAGCCACAAGGCGGCAGCTCCCAGGAACACGGAGCCAAGCATCAAGATGTAAAGGCGACGTTTGGTCATGCCATACCGTTACACGCGTGGCGTGCCTTGGTGGCGTGCGAATGTGTGCGGCGGTCAACCGCTGATACCCAGTACAAATGAGATTGTTAATGACTTTCGGATCAGCCCGGTTTCCCTGGGGCAGGCCAGGTACTTTCGGGCACGTTGAACACACTAAATCATATGGCTGGCCTTGTCCAAGGCAAGGCGTGGCTGTCGGTGGAACAAGAGATGTGGGTACGTTAGCGGGGGGCCTGCCAATGGCCTGAGGCGGTGCGGGCTGAGGGTTTCAGGAGGTTGGCTGGGTCATTGGCGTGTCCTGTCCGATGCCTGCTGGTTTGGCCAAGCTCAAAAACGGCCAGCAAGACTATTTACACGCCTTGCAGAGGGGCTATAATAGTTGCGTCAGTTTGTGCAGTGCCCGGCGGGCAGACTGCGGGGCTGGCGGCAAGCACTTGGGGCGCACCAGGCGTCGAGAGGCAGTCGGGAGCGCAAGTGTTTGTCAGATTTAGACTTAGCGGCCGTAATTCAGTGGTAGAATGCCAGCTTCCCAAGCTGGACGTCGTCGGTTCGAATC
>CAYNXW010000157.1:0-6996 GCA_964401265.1 uncultured Pirellulales bacterium
CCACCCTCATCCTCCTCGACGCCCTCCTGCAACGCTTCCGCCCCCGCAAAAAAAACACCCACTGAATGGCCCTTTTCGGCTTTCTTCCTAACCCTTCAACGTTTGATTTCTTCCGCCTCTCACCACCTCTCCCGATGCACCCGCCCCGCGTCATACCGCTCACCGCGACCCTTAGTCTCCGCCGGATGCCCCAACGCCACCAACCCAAAACAACTCACCGACGCCGGTAGCCCCAACAACTTCTTCAGCACTTCCTGCCGCTCCGCACGCGGATGTATCCCTATCCAACACGCCCCCAACCCCAGCCCATGAGCCGCCAGCAACAAGTTCTGCGTCGCCGCCGCACAATCCTGCACCCAGTAATCCACACCCTTGTCCACCTCCAACTCGTGGTCAGCACACACCGCAATCGCCACCGGCGCCCCCAACAACAGCCTCGAATGCGGATGCACCTTCGGAAACTCCGCCAGCACCGCCCGATCCCGTATCACCACAAAATGCCAAGGCTGCTCATTATGCGCCGACGGCGCCGCTGCCGCTGCCCGCAACAACTGCTCCACCACCTCCTCCCCCACCGCCTCGTCCGTGTACCTGCGTATACTCCGCCGCGACAAAATAGCTTCCAACACGTCCATCATTCACCCTTAACCCTTCACCCCTTAACCCTTCACCCTTAACCCTTCACCCTTAACCCTTCACCCTTCAACTTTCACCCTTCAACCTTCAACCTTTAACCTTCAACCTTTCAACCTTCACCCTTCAACCTTTAACCTTCAACCTTCACCCTTCAACCTTTAACCTTTAACCTTCAACCTTCAACCTTCAACCTTCAACCTTTCAACATCCCCATAACACGCATCCACCCGACCATAATAAAGCCGATGAAAATCATCCCCCTGCGGATAAAACTCCTTCTTGATGTCGTGATGCATGTTGATAGCCTTCATGTCGTTCGTATGCACCGCCGTGCACTCGTAATGCAACCAACACTCCTCGATCACCGGAGGCTTGACCTTCTGCGACGCCACCGCCGTCAAGCCCGCCGCCTCAAACTTGTCCTCGTCCCGACCCGACACCGTCCCGCACAACCCCACCGCCTTGGCCAACCCGGGCCCCGCCGCATTCACCGTAAACTGACGCAACTGCTCCAGACACGTAAAACTGTGCCTGCTGGGCCGAACATAAACAATGCACACCGGCTCCCCCCACAACACCCCCAAATGACACCACCCGATCGTCATCACGTTAGGCCGATCATCCACACCCTGCGTCACCAACAACGCACCAGGCCGAACCAGCGTCTTGTTAAACTCCGCCAAATTCGCAAAAGGATCCAACGCATGCTTACTCATCCTGCACCTCCAGCTACACAAACCAATCCCATCCCCGCCCACCACGAACGCCTCTCACAAAAGTCTATACCACCCGACCGCCCCCGACAACCCCCAATCCCATCCAATCACCCCACACCCCACAAAAGCCCCAGACACCGCCTGGGGGCAATAAAACAACTCTTAACAAATTCCCTTAACCCCGGCATCGTTGCCGAGCTCCTCTTTCCCCCACCCCGTGCTGCCAGTACGCCCACACGCGATGGAAGCCCCCCATCGTGATGGGGGGGTAGACTTCCGATGACACTACAACTACCTGCTACCGCACACGCTCCGACTGTCATTCCCCCAACACGGAGCGCCCGTCTTCGCAAAGCGGCAAGCCAGGATAACACCAAGAGACTCCATAGCGCCACTTCCACGTCGAACTACCTTATTCGACCACACCCCCCACCTCCACAAGCCCCCAGCACCGCTGGGGGACCTTCTCCAACCACCCCTGTGCTTTGGCTGGCATTGCGAGCAGTGCTGGGTGGCAGCGTCTGTCCGCACGGCATCGCCGTGCAGGATAGGCGATGGCGATTACCGCAGCGTGGACCTTCATGTTCACGTGTTTATCTAAGGTCTTAATGTATTGATAACATACCAAGCAGAAAACCATATGAACGCTACAATAAATGCAATCACGGAAAAGAAGAAGAAAACCACTCTTTCAAACTTTTCCCTCGTTTTCCAGAGTATGATTTCCAGGATCGAAAAAACACTCAGAATCAGTGGTATTGACCAACCCCAGGAAAACAGTCGTATTCTGTCAACAAAAGCATTGACTTCTTGGGGTCCGCCAATGTGCTGCTCAAAGAACGCCAGGAACATCACGAAATCTACAATGCAAGCAAGAGTAGTACAGATTACAATTATGGCATATTTGTTTCCAGACCGCATGACAAAGAACTCTACCTAAGACATGGTTCGTAGCGTACTCTTCTCACGCACCTGTCGGCACCTATAACTCTCTTTTTCAATCCGGTTAATCCCGTCAAAAAAACTCTCTTCCTCGCAACAAAAAGGCACGCCCGAAAACTCCGAACGTGCCTCAATGCACCGTGTTATTGCCAAATAATGCCGACGATTTCTAACTGCACCCCATCGACGAACCGCAATTATGACACCGATAACAATTCCCATTACGCACCGTGATCGACCCGCACACATCACACACCGGCGCGTCGTCCTGAAAATGACTGAACTGGTCATTGAACGTCGCCATCTGCGTCGCCCTATTCGTCTCGGTCCCATCCCCGTCAGGCCGATTCACCATGCTGATCAACTTCTCCAGGCGATTCGATATCCGCCCCAGATTCGCGCGCTTTTCCAGCGCCGGCAGCGGCGCCTCACGCAACGTCGCCGACTCATCGTCCCCCTTGTCGCTCTCGTCGCTCTCGCTTCCGCCCTTCTCAGCCGGGCTCGTCCCAGGCCGCTTCGGTGCATACGCCTCACGATAGCCCGGCATGAACGTCATACCCAACCACCGCGCAATGTAATCGATCAGCGACTTGGCAAACGGTATGTCCCGATTACTCGTCATCCCTGCCGGCTCAAACCGCGAATGACTGAACTTGTCCACCAGCGTCTGCAACGGCACACCATACTGCAACGCCATCGACACACACGTACCAAACGCATCCATGAGGCCCCCGACGGTGCTGCCCTCCTTTGCCATAGTGATAAATAACTCACCAGGTTGACCGTCTTCGTATAACCCCACCGTCAGGTAGCCTTCATGGCCCGCTACATCAAACTTGTGCGTGATCGAATGACGCGTCAAAGGCAGACGCCGCCGCTGAGGCCGCAACGCCACCACCTCCGCCTCCGCTGCCTTCGTCTCCACCTTCTTCGTCGATAAAGGCTGCGAACGCTTCGAACCGTCCCGATATATCGCCACCGCCTTCAAACCCAGACGCCACCCCGTCTTGTATACCTCCGCAATCTCCTCCATCGTCGACTCGTGAGGCATGTTCACCGTCTTACTGATCGCACCCGACAAGAAAGGCTGCACCGCCGCCATCATCCGAATATGCGCCAGATAATGTATCGACCGCTCACCCTGCGTCGCCTTGAACGCACAATCAAACACCGGCAAATGCTCCGCCTCCAAATCCTCCGACGTCTCGATCGTGTCGTCCTGCTCGATCGTCCCCACGATCCGCCGCACCTGCTTGGCGTCATACCCCAGCCGCTCCAACGCCATCGGCACCGTCGTGTTCACGATCTTGAGCATCCCGCCCCCCGCCAGCAACTTGTACTTCACCAACGCAATGTCCGGCTCAATCCCCGTCGTGTCGCAGTCCATCATGAACCCGATCGTCCCCGTCGGCGCCAACACCGACACCTGCGCGTTACGATACCCAGCCTTCTGGCCCCGCGACAACGCCTCGTCCCACGCGCCCCGGGCCGCCTGCAACAACGCCCCCTCGCAACAGGCCTCGTCAATGTCCCCCAAGGCCGAACGGTGCATCTCCATCACCGCCAGCATCGGCTCGCGATTCGCCTCGTAACCTGCAAACGTCCCCAGCACCGACGCCAGCTCCGCACTCACCGCATACGCCTCCCCCGTCATCAACGCCGTGATCGCTCCGGCCAGCGCCCGCCCCTCGTCGCTGTCATAAGCCAGACCCAACGACATCACCAACGAACCCAAATTCGCGTAACCCAGCCCCAAAGGCCGATAGTCGTGCGAATTCCGCGCTATCTTCTCCGTCGGATAACTGCCGTGATCCACCAGCAGCTCCTGCGCAATAATCATCACCCGGACCGCCCGACGAAAACGCTCCACCGCAAACGTCCCGTCCGCCCGACGAAACTTCATCAAATTCAAACTCGCCAGATTGCACGCCGAATCGTCCACAAACATGTACTCGCTGCACGGGTTCGACGCATTGATGCGACCCGCTCGCGGACACGTGTGCCACCGATTCACCGTCGTGTCGTACTGAACCCCCGGATCCCCGCACACACGCGTCCCCTCCGCAATCAACTCCATGATCTCCCGCGCGTCATACTCGTCGACCGTTTCACCTGTCGTTACCGCCTTCGTCTCGAACGTCCCCCCGTTCTCCGCCGCCTCCATGAACTCGTCCGACAAACGCACCGACAAGTTCGCGTTCTGGAACATGATCGAACTGTACGCCTCCCCGTTATAGTCCCCGTCATAACCGTTCTCGATCAGCACCCACGCCTTCTTCTCCTCCTCCGTCTTGCACGTCACAAATTCCTTGATGTCCGGATGATGTATCTTCAGCGACTGCATCTTCGCCGCACGACGCGTCTTGCCACCACTCTTGACCACCGCCGCAATCTGATCAAACACCCGCATGAAACTCAAAGGCCCCGAAGGCTTGCCCCCTCCCGACAACTTCTCCCGACTCGAACGCAGCGTCGACAAATCCGTCCCCGTCCCGCTGCCATGCTTGAACAACATCGCCTCACTCGTCGCCAACGCCATGATGTCTTCCATCGTGTCCGCCGCACTCTGAATGAAACACGCCGAACCCTGAGGATACTCATACGTGCTCGAACACGCCGCCACCGCCTCCGACTGACGATCCCAACGATAATTGTGCGGACTGCCCGCCACACCCTTCTCGTGAAACAAACCCACGTTGAACCACACCGGCGAATTAAACGCCGCGTACTGGTTCACGCACAACCACGTCAACTCCTCGTAAAAAACGTCCGCGTCCTCCTTCGACCCGAACAACCCGTCCTCCAACCCCCACGTCGCAATCGTCCGCGTCACCCGGTGCACCAGCTCCTTGAACGACCGCTCCCGCTCCCCTGTCCCCTGTTCCCCGTAAAAATATTTGCTCACTACCACCTTCGTCGCCAACTGCGAGAAAAACGAAGGCATCTCCACCTCGTCCTGCTCAAACACCACGTTGCCCGACTCGTCCGCAATCGTCGCCGAACGCTGCTCCCACGTGATCTCATCAAACGGATGCACCCCCGCCTGACTGAAATGACGCTCCACCGCCAAAGGCTTGCTCGCCCGACCGCTCCGACTCGTACCCTTATGCTCCTTGGGACCCTTGCCTTTTGCCAAATCCGTGGCCGTCGATGTCATCTCTCTATACTCCTTATACCTTTGGTGATTACGCCCAAAAGCCTCTTAATCCACTGCCCTGGCCGCGCGCGGACCACGCGCACCTCTATCCTGAAAATTCCTAACGATGTTTCCGCGATTTAAGCCGACCCGCGCTTCAGTCTCTAAAACGTCGAGCGATTTAGGCCCGACTGCGGGGGCATTGTAAGGCTTCCGACCCTCAAAACCGGCCCCACCGGCCGGTATCACGCCCAACTTAACCCGTTGAACAAAGAAGAATATTACCACTACATCTAGTAGTGTCAATCGGCTTTTGATTTCAATTCCCACAATATTTTGTTACTCCTTGCCACATAAAGACCTACGCCACATAAAAATTGTTGCTAACAGCCTGCTGCCCATTGCCCCGGCCCGTGTTAGTTCTCTACCAAGAGGCCACTCCCTTTAGAGCCGATCACGATCATATATCGTAACCTACTCACACATAAACACTTACAACCATTCACCACCCAAAGGCCCTCCGCCGGCCCACCTTGAGCCCTGTAATCCCTCCCACCCTCACAAAGACGACGGCCCCAAGACGGCTGCCTGTGGTCCATCAGGCCCCCGGAGAATGCCCGTAAGCTGCGGATCGAAAGGCAGTTATGGACAGGTACCCAATTGCGGACACCACCACGCTGTTTCCACCGACGGTTTTTCCTGCCGTGGCGCCACGCCGGCCCGAAACGCCCCATTTGCATAAAGCGTTATTTTAAAAGACTTTACAATCAATCTCGCGCGCGAAAGGCAAAAAGGTCGCTCCAAAACGAACACCCAACAAATATCCGGGCTAAAGCCGCCTTTTCAATACGTCGAAGTAACTCCTATGCAGGGACTCATTCAACAAAACGCGACTCCCAACAACGCCACCCTGGGCCGGCTCCTCGTGGTTACCGCTACAGGAGGCATCCCCCCCCTCGCCCAACAACTCGCCCAACAGCTCAACCTCGACACCGAAGCCGCCCTCCTCGCCCACAACCTGCCCCACATCGACCCTGAACGCCCCTACGCGGCCGCCCTGGTCATCACCGAAGACGCTCACCTGCCGACCACACAACTCGTCGTCCAGTGGACCGCCCAAGCCGCCAAGCTAGGCCTTAACGCCCTCGTCATCGACCACTGTCACGTCTGCGACAACGGCCTGCCTCTCGACGGCGCCATTCTCGCCCAACCCGACGAGTCCCTCGATATGCTGCTCGGCCGACTCGCTACCCTCCTTGATCTGCGAAAGACACTCAACGGTCTCGCGAGCGAAATTCAACGACTCAAACTGCTCAACGAACCCCTCGGATCACACTTCGCCCAAGTCGATGAGGAAATGAGACTTGCCGCCCGACTCCAGCGTGATTTCCTCCCACGAGAATTGCCCCAAGTCCCCCACCTCCGCTTCGCCACCATCTACCGACCTGCTTCGTGGGTCAGCGGCGATATCTACGACGTCATGAGACTCGACGAAGAACATATCGGCTTCTACGTTGCCGACGCCGTCGGCGTACCCGTTGCCTGCTTGAGCGAGGCCGACGTAAG
>CAYNXW010000158.1:0-6987 GCA_964401265.1 uncultured Pirellulales bacterium
CGGGAAGTAGAGTATAGTCCACGTCCAGCATCGGGTCGACTGTCGTTGACTCGTGATCGGCCCGCTCGGCCTGTCCGTCAAATGGCACAGGGATGTCGGCGAACATGTTGTAGTCGTGTATCACGTTCACCGGGTACGTGAAGCCCTCGGGCGGCATCGCCGTCTGCACCACCCTCCTGTGCCGCCCGTTCCTGCGTCTCCGTCGTCTTGCCTCGCACCGTCTCCTGCCGTTCGATCAACTCCTTGATCTGCTTGGCCAACTCCTGCACCTGGTTCTGCCGCTGTTGCTGCTGCTCCTGCTGCCTGAGCTTGTCCAGCAAATCCTTCATCACCAGCCGCGCCACCGCCATGTTCCGCGCCGCCTCCGCATCCTCCGGCTCAATATCCAACGCCGCCCGATAGTGACGCACGCTCTCCGTTAGCGCCTCCATCGCCTTCTTCAAATCGCTCTCCAGCTGCCGTTGGGCCTCCTGAAAATGACAATTCCCCAGATTATACCGACAACGCCCCGCCAGCCCCATGTCCTTACTCGTCACCGACGCCTGCTCATACAACCCGATCGCCCCGGCATAGTCCTCCTGCCGATAAAGACAATTCGCCCGATTATACAACACCACCGCCTGATCCGCACTCTCGGGCGGCAACGACTCATACGCCGCCAACGCCTCATCGTAGGAGCCCGCCTCGTAGAGCCGATTCCCCCGCGCCACCAGCTCCGCCGCCGACTCGGCCCAGGCCGCGCCGCCCAGCCACAGCGTCAGCGCCGACACCAGCACCACTGTACCGCGCCTCGCTACACCCACCGCCGTCATGTCACACCTTCTTGCGTTCACTCACCGCCGCCTCGCACACCAGTAACCCCAACGCCAACGCCAGAAAAATCTGGAACTTTTCATCATATTGCAGAATCGTCGCCGACTCCAACTCCTTCCTGTCCGCCGGCAGAATCGCCTGCACATAAAGCTCATCCAGGTTGAACGTCCCCGTCCCCACGTTCCAGTATTTGCCCCGCGTCTTCAACGCCACCTCGCTGAGCATTTGACTGTCCAGCTTCGTCCAGATCTCCTGCCCCTTGTACTTCGCAAACGTCTTATTACCCGCCGCGTCCGTAATCGGAATCCGGCTGCCCTCCTGATCATTGCCCAACCCGATGCAGAAAACACGAATCCCCTCCTGGCCCGCCTTCTCCGCCGCCTTGACCGGAAAACTCTCATGGTCCTCGCCGTCGGTAATCAGAATAACATCCTTGTAATCCCGCTCCATCTGATCGAACACTTCCCCCGTCGCCTTGCGAATCGCGTCACCTATCTGCGTCCCGCCCCGGCTGACACTCTGCGTCGTGATATCCGCCAACGCCATCCGCGCAAACGCATAATCCTGCGTCAACGGACACTTCAACACCGCCGTCCCCGCAAACGCGATAATCCCCACCCGATCCCCCTGCAACGCGTCAATCAACTCGCTGATCGACAGCTTCGCCCGCTCCAGACGATTCGGATAAATATCCTCCGCCAGCATACTCCGCGACACATCCAGCAGAATCACCAGATCACGCCCCCGCCGCTGAATCTTCTCCGGCCGCGGGTTCCACCCAGGACCCGTCAGCGCCGCAATCACCGCCGTCGCCGCCAGCAGCAGCAGCACCGCCTTACCCGCCTGCCGCTTCATACTGTACTGCGCATTGATCCGCCCCAGCAACTCATGCGACGCAAACGCCTCCAACGCCCGCCGCTTCCGATAAAAACTGTACCCGTACAGCCCCGCCAGCACCGGCAGGGCCCACAACAGCCACAACACATCATAATTTGCCAAACGTAACGTCGTCATCGTCTTACGGTATCTTCCTCAATACGGTGCACCCCAACATAATCTCCAACGCCAGCACCGCCAACGCCCCCAGCGCCCAAGGCCCAAAACGCTCCTCGTACCGGCTGTACTCCACCGTCTCGATCTCGCTCTTCTCCTGCTCGTCTATCTTCTGGCACAACGTCCGCAACGCCTCGCCGTCGTCCGCCCTGCCGTAAAACCCGCCCGTCTCCTTCGCCATCGCCTTCAAGAGCGCCTCGTCAAACTCCTGACCGCTGGGCATCAGAAAATCGCCAAACAACCCCTGCACCCGCACACCTCCCTCGCCCCCGCCGATCCCCACCGTATACACCTTGATCCCCCACTCCTTCGCCAACGCCACCGCCGCCATCGGCTCGTGCTCGCCCGCGTTGTTCCGCCCGTCCGTCAACAACACGATCACCTTGCTGCGAATCTCATACGCCGGACGCGAATCCTCACCCTCCCGCGTTGTCCCCTGCAACGCCCTGTTCCGCCGCGTCAACTCCTCCTCCGCCGTCTTCAACCGCGCCGCCGCCAGCGAAATCGCATCACCAATAGCCGTCGCGTTCTCCGCACTACGCTGGCCCACCACCGGCGTCTGCTTCAAAAAACCCAGCACCGCGTCATGAGCATGCACCAACGGACACGTCGTGTCCGCATACCGCGCAAACGTCACCAGCCCGATCAAATCGTTAGGCCGACCCGCCAGCTCCTCGCCCCCCTTGACAAAATCTCCCAGCACCCGCTTGACCACGTCCAGCCGCGACATCTCCTTACCCCCATATGACATCCGCGCTTCCATACTGCCCGACCGGTCCACCACCAACTGCATCGCCACCCCCTTGGCCGCCACCCGGTGCATTTGACTGCCATGCCGAGGCCGCGCCAACGCCACCACCAGCAACACCACGCACAACAGACGCAGCACCATCAGCACAGGACGCAGCCGCACCCGCCAGGACGCCCCCACCCGCCGCGCGTCACGCAGCGAACTGAACCGCAACCGTGCCCGCCCCCCCCGACGCATCATCAAATACGCCGTCAATGGCCCCAACGCCAAAAGCACCAGTACCCACGGAGAATACAACGCCACCTATTCGCTCCTCACCAGCACACCGTCAGCTGCCCCCGCTTCAGCCGCCATATCCGTCACATCCACCTGCTTCTCATTCACCCGCGTCGCCTCGATAAACTCCTTCGTCAGGTCAAACGTCTGCTGAATCTCCGACGTCGCCGGCCCATACCGCGCAAACTTGACCAGATCGCAATGCTCCAGAAAACGACACAAAAGCGACTGCTGCGACCCATCCAGCACCGCCTCACCCCGCGCCTCCTGCAAAAACTCCTCCGTCGTCTGCTCCGGCGCCCGCAACTCGAACCGCTCCTCGATATACCGCCGTACAATCCAGCTGAGCCGCTCGTAAAACACCTTTACCTGCCCCGCCCCGACATAGTCCGCCGCCACCAGCTCCGCCAGCCGCTCATACGCCAACTCGTGCGCAGGCCTCAACACCCGCACCACCTGCCCCCGCCGCCTACGCCGCCACACAATCCACACCAGAACAACCGCCCCCAGCACAGCCGCACCCGCCAGCCACCACCCCCACGTCCGCGCCAACCGCCCCGGCAGTACCGCCACCGGCTTGATATCCGCTATCGTCAAATCCCCCCGCTCCTGGGCCAGCAGACTACTCACCTCAACCGCGATAGGCTCGGTCAACAACTCATACGTCGGCTCCTCCTGCTCGTCCACGGCCGCAACAGGACCCTGCCCCGTCGCATCGGACGCCCCCGCCGCCTCCGCAAAAACAAACCTCATCGCCGGTATACTGAACGTTCCCGACACAATAGGCTCCAGCCGATACTGCCGAGACACCTGCCGACGCCCCTGCTCATCCAGCCGATCCGGCTCCGACGTAAAATCCAGTATCCCAAACTCATACTTACCCAGCACCTCCGCCAGCGAAGGCATCGTCACCTCATACCCCTCCTCGATGCTCGCCTCCAGACGCAACTGCACCGTCTCGGCAATCGTCAGCGCCTCCCGGTCCAGCTTCACGTGCACCGCCAAAGGCCCCTTCTCATAGACCTTGTCAACGACCCACGCGCCCCCCGCCTCCGCCGCCTCTTGCTTGTCGCAGCCCGCCCCGCCAACCAGCAGCACCAGGCACACCAGCACCATACCGGCCTGCGTCCCAGCTCGCACCCACCTCAAACTCTCTGCCCGTCGCGTATTCATCGACTCATCATCACCTTAACTGACTACTGCCCGCCCTGCGTCCCGGCGTCCGGCTGCTTCTGCTCCGCCGCCCCACCGCTAAACACCTCCCGATGCACCACGATGTTATACTTGGCCATCAGACTCTCCTGCAGCACCTGCTGAGCCTCCTGCATCTCCTGCCGTGCCAACATCTGATAAATCTGCCCCTTCACACTCGCAAAATCCTGCTGCGCTGCCGCCGTTACCTCATCCACCCAGACCGCATACCACTGCCCCGCCTGCCCCACCGGCTCCGCCATCACCGCACCAGCCTCCCCCTGCAAAATCTTATCCACCCAGGCAGCATCCACTTTAAGCGATCCCGCGGACCCACCGTCCGTCACCTCCGTCTTCTGGACACCCTGGCCCGCCCCTGCCAGCGCCGCCGCTACCGCCTCGAAATCCTCCCCACCCTTGACACGTCCGATAAAACCAGCCGCCGCCGTCTCCGCCTCAAACGCCACATACCGAATGCTCGCCCGCGCAGGCGTCACAAAACCCGCCCGATGCGCCTCGTAGTACGTCTCCATCTCCCGCTCACCCACCTGCACCTTGCCCAGCACCTCCCGATGCAACATCTCCTTCGCCAAGACCCTCCGCCGCTGCTCCGTAAGGGCCTCCTTCACCGCCGCCTCCTCGTCCAACTGCCGTGCCAACGCCTCACGATACATCGCCTCCTCCACCACCACCTGCTCCAACAACTGCAGCTGCTGCTTCGGATCGGTCAGTCGGCCCAAGGCCAACTCTTTTTGCTGCTTTACCTGCTCCGGCGACATCATCGCTGACAGACGCCGCAACTGACTCTCCAGCTTCTTCTCCGCCAGCGCCGCCAACTGCCCCCGCGTGATCTTCTCCGGCCCCAGCTCCGCCACCACCACGCTGTCTGCATCCTCCCCAGGCTTGAAACTCGCCCGCGACCGCAGCTCCTGCCGCAACGCCGCAAACCGCCCCGCCTGCTCAAAAGCCTCCGCCAGCTTCCCATCCAGCTCCCCCCGCAGTTCCGCCACCTCCGCCGTCAGCTCGCTCCGATACAAATAATCTATCGCCTCCCCAGGCCGGCCCGCTTCCAACAGCAACACCCCCACCCGGTACAACACCCGCGCCTGCTCCTCTGGCCCCACACTGGCACGCCCCAAATACCCCTTCCAGGCATCAGCCGCCTCGCCATGCAACCCCCGCGCCGCCAGCTTCGTCGCCAACTGCTCATACTGTGCCGCGCTCATCCCCCCATCCGCCGACTGGGCCGAGCCCTGCCCACGCACCTGCAGCCACAGATTCGTCCCGCCCACCGCCAGCACGGCCAGCAGCAACACCACCAACCAGCCGCCGCCCCATGAGCGACGCCCACGATTGGCCGGCAACGTCAAATTCAATCCTTCCGCCATCATCTACTCTCCGCTGCTCCCCCGTGCCCGCCTGGGCGTGTTACCTAAACCCGTCACCGTCGCTTCTCGCGCGTACGAAAAAACCGCACCAACTCCGGAAAGTAAGGCCGATCGCTCGACACCGATATGCAGTCCACCCCCGCTGAACGCAACATCCCCGTCAGCTCCTCATGCCGCTGGCCCGTCGTCTCGCCATACTCCCGCCGCACGCGCCCGCTGCCCGTATCGATCAGCAGCACCTCCCCCGTCTCGGCATCCTCCAGCTCGATCAGCCCCACCGCCGGCATCCCTATCTCACGACGATCCCGCACCGCCACCGCAATCAGATCATGCCGCTTGTTGATCAACGCCAAAGGCCGCCGCAAATCCGCTGCAATGAAATCCGACACCAGAAACACCGTCGCCCGCTTCTTCACCACCCGCCCCAGATAATCCAACGCCATCCCAATGTCCGTCCGCCCGTGCGTCGGCCGATGATACAACAGCTCCCGAATCACCCGCAACACGTGCTGCGTCCCCTTCTGCGGCGGAATAAATCGCTCCACCCGGTCCGTAAATGCAATCAGCCCCACCTTGTCCTTGTTCTTGATCGCCGCAAACGCCAGCACCGCACACAACTCCGCCGCCAGCTCGTTCTTGAGCTTGCCCACCGTCCCGAACGCCCCCGACGCGCTCAGGTCCACCAGCAGCATCACCGTCAGCTCGCGCTCTTCCACGTAACGCTTGATGAAAGGCTTACCCGTCCGCGCCGTCACGTTCCAGTCGATAGTCCGCACATCATCCCCCGGCACGTACTCACGCACCTCGTCAAACTGCATCCCCCGCCCCTTGAACGTACTCTCATACTCCCCCGCAAACACCTCGTTCACGTAGCGGTTCGTATAAATCTGTATCCGACGTATCTGTTGCAGTATTTCCTGAGGTATCATATTCCGCTCACCCGCCCGCGACCTAAAATTGAGAGATTCTTCTCCAGCCCCCGATTATATATCGGAGGATATTAGGTACTCTTACGGCACTTCGATATTGTCAAAAATGTGCTGAACGATATCCTCTGACGTCTTTTCCTCCGCCTCGGCCTCATAGCTCACAATTACCCGGTGCCGCAACACATCCATACCGATCGACTTGACGTCCTGGGGCGTCACATAACCGCGCCGCTGCAAAAACGCATAGGCCTTGGCCGCCACCGTCAGATAAATCGTCGCCCGCGGCGACGCCCCATACGCAATCAAAGGCTTGATATCCAGCCCGTACTCTTCGGGACGGCGCGTCGCATCAATCAGATTCACGATGTAATCCTTGATCCCGTCGTCGATGTAAATCTCGTCGACCACCTCCCGCACCGCCACGATCTCCTCCGGCGTAATCACCGGCTCGACCTCGAACGTCTTGTTCGTCTGGGCCATCCGCTCCAGGATCAGCCGCTCCTGCTCCTTGTTCGGATACGTCACCTTCAACTTCAGCATGAACCGGTCCACCTGCGCCTCCGGCAGCGGATACGTCCCCTCCTGC
>CAYNXW010000159.1:0-6934 GCA_964401265.1 uncultured Pirellulales bacterium
GGGTTGGTCTGGGCCATGGGGGTATTTTAGAGGGTAAGGGGGAGGTAGTAAAGCTTATTTTGGCGGGGTGCGGAGGGAATGACGGGTGGGAGGTGTGCCAAGGGCGTAAAGAGGGTCCTGCGTGAAGAGGGTTAGGCGTCAAGAGGGAAGAGGTGGTTGGAGGGCGGAGGTGGCGATGTGTGGCTGGGCGGGCCTTCTGGTTGTGAGAGGGGCAGGTGGAGGAGGTTGAACGCTGTAAAGAGTTACAGGGCAGGAGGTTGGGGCGTTGGAGGGGGTCGGCGGGCAAGATTCTTGATGAATCGTGTAAGTTGTTCGGGACAAAAAGGGACATTGCGGTTATCATGGGATACAATCAATTGACGGAGATCATCATTGTATCGGCGGCTGGGCCCGTGGCGTGGCTGGCTGGTGCACAGGGAGGAGGCTGGGTAAGCGGAAGCGGTCGCAGTTTTGCAGGTTGATTGGAAGTCGTCGAGCAGTCGTCAGAGCAGGTTTTAAGGTATGTCAGGGCAGCGTTCGGGGTTACATGCGGGCGTGGGGTCATGGAGCGGCGCTGTGGTGGGCAGGTCAGCGGGTGGTGGCATGGGGGCGGGTCTGGCCGATCGGCGGGGTGGGTCTTGTCGGGTGCAGGTCGAGCAAGAGTTGCTTTGAGCGACGCCGGTTGTGGACGACAGAGAAAGGAGTGATACGATGGCGGACAAGGTGTCGCTGGAGACAGTGAGAAAAACAGAGGCAGAATGGCGGTCTTTGTTGACGCCGCGGCAGTACCATGTAACGCGTCACAAGGGTACCGAGCGGGCGTTTACGGGGGAGTACTGGAAGACGAAGGCGGCAGGGACGTATGTGTGCATATGTTGCGGTTCGGAGTTGTTCAGTTCTGAGGCGAAGTTCTATTCTGGAATCGGTTGGCCTAGTTTCCATGAGCCGATCGCCGCGTCCAATGTGACGTGTCGTCCTGATAAGGATCTGTTTGCCGGCCGAACGGAAGTGGTGTGCAGTCGTTGCGAGGCGCACCTGGGGCACGTTATTGAGACGGAGTCCGGCGGGGGTCAGAGGTGGTACTGCATCAATTCGGTATCGTTGCGGTTTGTTCCGAAGAAGAGCGGGTAGGAGGGGAAGGCACCTGGGTTGTCGGGGGTGAGGGGTCGAGTTGGGGCGTCAGGGGAAGCGGCAGGTCCTTAAGACAGGCCTTCAGGGTCGCATGAGGGGTTTTTTGCAATCGTTTGAGACGCGTCGGCACTATCGATGCGCATGACGTGCTGTTGGATGACATGAGCGGCTTGGGCAGGCTGGTGATCGGCGAGGGCTTTGAGGAGGACGTGGTGGGAGAACTCGGGGCAGCGTTGGTCGATGGTGTTTTCGAGGAAGCCGGGCAGTTCGGGCCTAACGGAGCTAAAGGCCATGCACTGGAGGAGCATGGGCCGAAAGATGTTGTCGAGGCGTTCGCCAGCAGTGAAGTGGATAGCTGTTTGGTGGAATTGGATGTCGCCTTGTCGATAGAGTTGGGGGTCGTCTTGTTTCAGCGCCTGATCCATGCTGTCCACGATTTGTCGTAGTTGCGAGATCTGAGGGGGCGTGATGTTCTCGGCAAGATAGTGGAAGGCGCCAATTTCCATGGTGGCACGGAGTCGACAGAGCTGCAGGTAGGCCCCCGGTCGTTGAAAGTCGCTGATGTATGAGCCGCGGTTGGGATAGCGGTCGACCCAGCCGTCCTGGGCGAGTTTGGCCATGGCTTCTCGCACGGAGACCATGGAGACGTCGATATCCTCGGCGACGCGTCCTTCGGTGATTCGTTGTCCAGGTTTGAGGGTGCCGTCGAAGACCTGGGCCAGGACGAAGGCGTAGACGCGATCGGAGAGGCGTGAGTGCACAGACGCAGGGGCGGCCAGTACCTCGAAAGAGGCGGGCGGTTGCGATCGATTCTTGAACTGGTTAGGTCGAATGGAGGCCATAGAAGTCTCCTTAATGGTAGAAAGGCCTAGTCCAGCCGTTAGAGCACACAGATCAACTAACGGACCCATTATAGCGAAAACCGCGGGGTTTGTCAAGGGTGCACCGGGGTGGGCGGCGGCAAGCACGGCCGTTGTAAGTGGTTTGTTTTACTGGACTTAGCCACGCGTGGTTATTGATGAGCACCGGAGGGGTTTCTGAAGTGGTATTTCCGGGGAATGTTTGGGCGCAGCACGGGCGGATTTTTTCTGCGGAAACGGTCCCGAGGGAGCGGGGGTGGTTATGTGAGTTTTTGGGTGACGAAATCGCGGGCGGCCTGTAGGGCGTCGTCGATATTTTCGGGTTTTTTTCCGCCGGCCTGTGCCATTTGGGGTCTGCCACCACCGCCGCCGCCGACAATGGGTGCGATGTGTCGTACGATGTCGCCGGCCTTGATGGAGCGCGGGATGAGGTCGTCGGTGACAGCGGCGAAGAGCAGGGCTTTTTTATCGTTTTCGGAGGCGAGGACGATGACGGAGGAGGGTGCCTTGTTTCTGAGCCAGTCGATCTGGGTGCGGATGGCGTCGACGGGGGCACTGGGCAGGGCACCGGCGATGAGCTTGCTATCGCCGAAGGACTGTGCCTGGTCGAAGAGTTGCTGGGTAGCGGACTTGAGGTCGGCGGCGGATCCTTTTTTGAGTTGTTTGCTGAGTCGTTTGTTTTCGTCGAGGAGGGTCTGGATGCGATCGGCGACACGGTCTGGGGTGGTTTTGAGGAGGGAGGTGAGGTTTTCGACGAGGTTACTGCGTTGGTAGAGCATGCGGTTGAGGTGGCGGCCGGTGAGGGCGGTGATGCGTCTGACGCCGGTGGCGACGCTTTCTTCCTTTTGGATTTTGAAGCCGCCGATGTCGCGGGTGTTGGTGACGTGGGTGCCGCCGCAGAATTCACGACTGAAGGCCTCTTCGAGTCGGTCGGGGTTGGGGGCACCGATAGCAAGGACGCGGACGTGGTCGCCGTATTTTTCGGAGAAGAGGGCCATGGCGCCGAGTTTTCGTCCTTCGTCGATGGGTACGACTTTGAAGGTGACGGGCAGGGCCTCATCGATTTTCTGGCGGACGAGGTGTTCGATTTTTTCGATTTGATCGGCGGTGACGGAGCGGGGGTGGGTGAAGTCGAATCGGAGATAGTCGTCGCAGACGAGGGAACCTTCCTGGTGGACGTGTGTGCCGAGGACGCGTTGTAGGGCCCATTGGAGCAGGTGAGTGGCGGTGTGGTTTTTTCGGGTGTCTTCGCGTGCGGGGTCGACGGTGATGGTCATTTCGGCGCCGATGGGGAGTTGGTCGGAGGTGGTTTTGCCGATGTGGACGACGGCGTCACCGATGGCTTGGGTGTTTTCGAAGGTGAAGGTGTGGGCGTTGTATACGATGGCGCCGTGGTCGCCGACCTGGCCGCCGGCTTCGGCGTAGGCGCAGGTGCTGTCGAAGACGAGGCCGACCTCGGTGTTGGCAGGGACGGTGCCTTCGGTGATGTAATCGTCGGCCTGGACATAGCCGAGCAGGCGAGCGGTGACGGTGCTGCGGTGGTATTTGTGGTCGTCAAGGGTTTTTGGGAGGCGGTGGCTGAGGGCGTCGGCTTCGTAGACGACGTCGCGTTGTGAGGCGCGGGCGCGGGCACGTTGTTCGTTCATGAGTTTATCGAAGCCGGCGAGATCGACGTTGAGGCCTCTTTCCTGGGCCATGAGCTGGGTGAGGTCGACAGGGAAGCCGTAGGTGTCGTAGAGGCGGAAGACCTTTTCGCCGGGCAGTTCGCGGGTGTCGGTTTTGGCGAGTTGTGCGAGGTCGGCTTCGAAGATTTCGATGCCCCGGCCGAGGGTGCGGCAGAAGCTTTCTTCCTCAGCCTTGATGACGTTGGCGGCGTGTTCGGCCCTTTGGGGCAGTTCGGGGTAGGCCTGGCCCATGACGTCGACAAGGGTGGGTACGAGTTGGTGGATGAAGGGTTGGTGGAGGTCGAGGAGCAGGCCGTAGCGCGCGGCGCGGCGGAGGATGCGTCGGAGGACATAGCCTCGGCCTTCGTTGCTGGGGCTGGCGCCGTCGGTGATGGCAAAGGTGAGGGTTCGGACGTGGTCGGCGATGACACGGAAGGCGGTGTCGCTGCGGAGGTCGTGTCGTTGGGTGTACGATTGGCCGCTGATTTGTTCGAGGTGTTGGAGTAGGGGTACGAAGAGGTCGGTGTCGTAGTTGCTTTTTTTGTTCTGTAGGACGGCGACGACGCGTTCGAGGCCGGCGCCGGTGTCAACGTGGGTGGCGGGCAGTTGGGAGAGTTGGCCTTTTTCGTCGCGGTTGTACTGGATGAAGACGAGGTTCCAGAGTTCGATGAATCGGCCGCAATCGCCGTTGACCTGGCAGATGTGTTTGGGGTCGTTTTTTTTGTCGCACTGTTCGGGGCCCATGTCGAGATGGATTTCGCTGCAGGGTCCGCAAGGTCCGACGTCGCCCATTTCCCAGAAGTTGTCTTTTCGTCCGAAGCGGAGGACGCGTTGGGCGGGGATGTTGCATTGTTGGGGCCAGAGTTTTTCGGCTTCGAGGTCGGGGTCGAGGCCGTCGGCGGTGTCGCCGCCGAAGACGGTAACCCAGAGTTTGTCGGAGGGGATTTGCCAGACGTCGGTGAGTAGTTTCCAGGCCCAGGAGATGGCTTCGGCTTTGAAGTAATCGCCAAAGGACCAGTTGCCGAGCATTTCGAAGAAGGTGTGGTGGTAGGTGTCGTTTCCGACTTCTTCGAGGTCGTTGTGCTTGCCGCTGACGCGGATGCATTTCTGGCTGTTGACGGCGCGGGAGTATTCGCGTCTTTCGGAGCCGAGGAAGATATCCTTGAACTGGTTCATGCCGGCGTTGGTGAAGAGTAGGGTGGGGTCTTCTCGTGGCACGACGGCGCTGCTGGGTACGAAGGTGTGGCCCTGCTGGAGGAAGAAGTCGATGAAGCTTTGTCGAATTTCTTTAGAGGTTAGCACGTGGGCAGTTCCTTTGCGAAAGCATTTGTTTTTAATTGTTGTGAGCTTACCAAGCAGCGTCTGGTCCTGGAGGGCAAGCCTGGAGGTCCAAGGGTCCCATAGTGTCAAGCGTATCGTCCCGTGCCTGTCGCGTCCAGCTTCACCGTGGGGCGAGAGACGCTACGACGGCGGGGCGTGCGGCCTTTGGCTCGTTGGGTCGCTTTCCGGCGTGGGTGTTCGTAGCGGCGGTTTTGTCAAGGTTTGCAGGTTCTGACAGCGGGCAACGTAATGTATTTGTTGGCCACTATGTCAAAATCCGCGAGATTGTCAACCTTGTCTTGGCCGATGGCGGTGATGAGTTGGCCTGGTTTGAGGCCTTTTGAGGCGGCAGGTGAGGGCGATTTGACGGCGAGGATGAGGACGCCAGGCTGAGCGGGGGGCAGGTTCATGGTGCGTCGGCGCCACGGGGTGAGGTCGATGACGTGGAGACCCCAGGCGGCTTTTGTGGGGAGGGCGGCTTCGGCGGCGTAGCCTTTGATGTCATCTGGGGAGCGTTTTGTGAGGGTGGCGTATCGGGTGAGGGCGGCGGGTTTGGCGGGTGTGGGGCGTAGGAGAAGGATTTGGACGGTTTGGCCTGGTGGTCGGGCGTTGATATCGGCGATGAGTTCCTGGCGGTTTCGGATGGGCTGCCCGTCAATGGCGCGGATGAGGTCGGCAGCTCGGATGTCGGCTTTTTGGGCGGGCGAGCCGAGAAAGACGTGTCTGACGAGGGCACCGGAGACTTCGTCGAGGTCGAGCAGTTGGGCGGCATGGTTGTCGAGGTCCTGGGTTTCGACGCCGAGGAAGGCATGGGCGATGAGGTTGCCATTTTTGAGTCGTTCGAGGGTGTCGCGGCAGGCAGAGTCGACGGCGATGGCGAAGCCGAACTGCTCCTCGGAGTTGGAGAGGGTGGCGACGGCGGTGTTGATGCCGATGAGCTGGCCCTGTTGGTTGACGAGGGGGCCGCCGGAGCTGCCGGGCAGGGTGAGAGCGGTGGAGAGGATGAGGTTGTGGTAGAAACGGTCGTTGGCGGGGTCGAGGGGAGTGGTAAGCTGCTGGTTGAGTCGGCTGATGCGGCCGAAGGTGACGGTGGCGACGCCGTCGGCGGCGGTTCCGAGGGGGTTGCCCACAGCGACAACGAATTGGCCCGGTGTCAGCTGGTGGTTGTCAGGCAGGGGCAGGGCCGGCAGGTTGTCGGCGGGGATTTTGATGACGGCGAGGTCGCCTCGGACGTCGGCGGCGATGAGTTTGGCGACGAAGCAGCGTTTGTCGGTGAGGGTGACGCGAATGGTGTCGGCGTCGTGGATGACGTGTTCGTTGGTGACGATGAAGCCTGCAGGGTCGATGATGAAGCCGGTGCCGGCGTTTTTGGCGACGAGTTTAAACGCGCGGTCCTGCTCGGTCTCGAGGGCGACGACGGCACGGGCGACGTTCTGGACGACGGGGCGAAAGTGGTCCTGGAACATTTCGGCTTCGATCTGCTCGCGGCAGGGCCAGGCCTGCCAGAACATCCACATGGAGGCGATCCAAGCGATGATAAGCAGCAGGAATAGACGCACATTGGGGGTGTTAGCGCTCATGTAGGGCCTATCGGCAGGATGGGGGGGCGAATTAAGTTTTGGCGGCTAAAATGTTGCTAATAAAGCATTTGTGAAGGGAAGGCGAGGCTTTAGGACCGGTAAAGTAAGGCCTCACGTCAAGGCAAGACAAAGAGAACGGGCGCTGAATTACTACAACGCTAGAAGAATATTTGGTATTTGCGATAAGTGGCTAATTTGGGAGCGTGTTATGCTCTCTTTGGCTCTGTTCGGAAAAAGTTGGTGAATCATAGTATGAATCAGCCTCTTACGAGGCTGGCGTTTATCGCATTAAAGCCACCGGCATATTCATAAAATCGGGCCATACAAGCAGATACTGCCCCGATTTCGTGTAGCGGTTCACCGTGCTCGAGTTGGATTTGATCGTTGCCTTGTCTGCCAT
>CAYNXW010000160.1:0-6919 GCA_964401265.1 uncultured Pirellulales bacterium
TGCGATGTCGCTGTGGTGGAATGATGTGGGCCAACGGGTCGCGTTAAGCGCAAATTCGTCTCGTAGGTCCGATGGTTACATCCGACATTCAGGCAATATCCTTTTGGTTGGCGGCAACAACCTGCTCGACGCAGAGAAGCCCAAAACGCCTCCCGCGAGTGTAGAACAGGCGCCTCCGTGGCCTTCAAGACGACTCGTTGAGAATGCCGGCGGCCTTAAAACGCCAAACGGCAAGGCCTTGCATGCAGCACCTTGAAGTTGTCACCAAAGCCGCGGGATCAGAACCGGGAAAAATGCCTCACATCCGGCGCCACCTGGAAAATCTACGACCAAGAAACAGCTGATCGAAAGAAACGTACTACCCATACTAGGCGGCGCCAAGGCTGTTTCCCCCGCCAGACATGCGACGATAATAAGAGACTTCATGTCGGCACCTCCACGCCGACCTGCCTTTTTCGACTCCCCCTCGTTCCCCACCTTCCGCACCTTTCGCACTCTCCGCACCCCTTCCCCCCCCGCCTGTCATTGCGAGCACCGCGAAGTAATCTCACGTTTCGCAATAACAGGAATATCTCTCGTAGTGCCGGGCTTTGCCCCGCGTGTTATCCTTTCTTCAGCCGATCGAGACTGCAATGGGCACCGGGCCGGACTTGCCTGCGGAAGACATTATCACCAATCCGGAGATGGTGGAGCAATTACATGATGCGCAGAAGAGTGAGGCGTATTCTCAAAACTGGAAGAAGCGTTTGTTGCGTCTCAAATCGAAGCACTAAAAAGAGTACTTCTCTGATCGCGTAGATGTTGACAACCCAGCAAAGCTTGAACAGCATAGACCAGACGCTTAAGAGTTTCGTTTCAGCGACAGTCGCGCCGGCATTTGAAGAGATTGCGGCGGAATTGAGACAATACGGCCGAGGCGTCCGCCTGAGCGTATCGAGCCATCAGGCATCCATCATCGCAAAGAAAGGGGACTATGACGATCTGTATTATGGTATTAGGGCAAAAGCCTATCAGGAATTCAATTATACGTTCCCATCCTTTGATCCGACTGATATGAACCTGTTGGCGTATAGAGAGATTTTGTTGAGAAGTGGCATTAAGGCGACGGGCAAGACTCAGAGTTTTACACCAGAAGGAATCATTCACGATTTTCTGAACGAATATGATAAATGGGCAATACTTAATTGAGGGACAATCATGCTGGTTCATGTGCGTGTTTCGGGCAAGGGTGGTGAAGGTGTGCGGTCAGGCAGGCTGATTCACCGTTGGCTGCGATGGTTGGCGTGTTGTGGAGGGATGCGATAGTGTCCTGTAAGGGGGAAGGCCCAGAGGCGGTCTTCCTCAATCGTGCCGCGTCCGATGTTGTGAATGACCAGGGGGATGCCCTGGCTGGTGTTTTTGTCGCTGACGATCATTATGTGGGGTCGGTTGGGGGGTACGGCGCAGGTGACGAGGTCTCCGGGGAGGTAGTCGCGGGGCTGGCGGGTGACGGGGAGGGCATATCCCTTTCTTTTGAAGTAGTGTTGCAGGTTGGGGACGCGGCGATGGTCGATATTCGAGTCCGGTTTTTTGAGTTGCCATATGGTCGGGTATTCGGAGAAGGCGGTTTCCATGTCTTCATGAAGGAGCTTCTGTAAGTCCATTTTGCAGGCGTCGCGGAGGGCGCGGACGACGACGTCGGTGCAGACGCCTCTTTGGCGGGGGACATCGCCACCGGGGTAGTCCAAGCGGACGTAGGCGGGGTCGTAGATGGTTGTTTCGCCGATTTGGCTGCGGGCTGCCGCGACGATAGGGGAGGCGGGCGGCAGCGTGGCTTGTGGAGGAGAGGGTGGCAGTGTGTTTTGGGGAGAGGTGGGCGGTAGAGTCTGGTGCAGGAGTTTTGCCTGCGGACGGGCTGCTGGTGGGGCTGATTGTGCAGAGGAGGTTTCATCGGCTGGCGTATCTGAGTGGTCGCAGCTGGTTACAAGGCAGGCGTAAGAGAGAAGGGCAGCGAGCAGGAGAACCCGCGGTAGTTGCTTAAGCTCCATATTGTCTCCCGGTGTGCATTTTCACGCGGTTTTGTGTTCTGGCAGTTTGTTTGGCGGCTCTGGGCTTCAGCGAGTGTTTTGCGTGGTCAGGTATGTGGTGTGGACGACTTGGGGTTATTAAGTGTTTCAGGGCAGGATGCGGATTTTGATGGAGCGGAAGTAGACGGTGTCGCCGTGGTCCTGGAGGAGGAGGTGGCCGGTGTCGTGTTTGGCGAAGTTGGGGTATTTGGCATATTTGCTGCGGGCGACGAGGGCGTTGAACATTTGGTTGTTGCGTTGGTATTTGACGAGGAGGATGTTGTTGAGGTAGTGTTCGACGTGATCGCCTTGGACGCGGATGAAGAGTTGGTTCCAGCCGTTCCATTTGACGCGTTTTCCGTAGGGGGCGTGTGGTGGGATGAGGTCGTAGAGGGCGCCGAGGGTGCGGTTTCCGGCGGCGCCCCGTTTGGCGTCGGGGTGGTTTCGGTCGTCGAGGAGTTGGTACTCGGGTCCGACGAGCTCGCCTTTTTTGGGTGTGGGATTGACGAGGTATTTGACGCCGGAGTTAGCACCTTTAGTGAGGCGGAAGTCGAGTTTGAGTTCGAAGTTGCGGAAGGTCTGGCGTGAGATGATGTCGCCGCCTTGCTGGCCGGTGCCGACGAGTTGGTTGTCCTGGACTTTCCAGCCTTTGACGGGGAAGCGGTCCTGGGCGGGGGTCCGCCAGGCGCCGACGTTGGCGCCGTCGAAGAGGAACTGGTAGCCGAGGTCGCGTTCGCGTGGGGAGAGGGTGTTGGGCATAAGGTTGACCTGAGGGATGGAGTAGTCAAGTGGCAGGGTCCATTTTTCGGGCTGATCGGTTATGATTCGCAGGTTTCGCCATTTGACGGGGAGGTTGGCGAGGGTCTGGTTTTTGCCAATGTTGTGGACCTGGAGGGCGATGAAGCCATTGGGGGTCATGTCGTCGACGAGGTCGGCGCAGGGTATGCCGTTGAGGAAGGTTCGGAGGTGTGGTCCGATGGCTTCGACGCGGAAGTGGTTCCATTGGCCGTTTTTGAAGGCGTTGCGTGCTTTGGGGTTGGCGGCGAGTGGGTAGAGCCAGCCACGTCGTGCTTCGTCGTAGATGCCGGCGGACCAGGCGCGTTTGGCGGTGTCGGCTTCGACCTGGTAGCCGTGCACGCGGCCGTTGTGGTAGGCGGGGTCGCTGAGGCTTCTGATCTGGACGCCGGAGTTGAGGCCTGGGGTGATGAACATGTCGTATTCAAGGATGAAGTCGGCGTAGGTTTCATCGGTGCAGAGGAAGGCGTTTGCGGTATTGGGGGCGATGCGACCGACGATGAGTCCTTGCTGGGCGTTGTATTGTGCTTTTCCGCCGCGTTGGGTCCAGCCGGCGAGGTCGGAGCCGTTGAAGAGGGGTTTCCAGGGTGCGTCGGCGGCGGCGAGAGCGGCAAGGCCGTTGATGGTGGTCAAGAGGATAATGAGGGAGAGGGGTAGCGATTTGGTATTCATGGCACATCTCCTTGAAGGCGTGATTTTCATGGTTTCACGATAGCTGAAGGGGTGCGAGACGGAAAGAGGAAAGTCGCAGGAAGGTGTATTGCGGGGTAGCAGGAGGCATTGAAGCGGGTGGGAGAGCTGTGGGTAGGGGAGGAATCAGCGGGTGTTTTTGTTTTGGTAGAGGGGGACGAGGAGGGCGGCGGCGAGCAGGGGTGTGGCGATATAGAAGGCGGTGGTGGGCAATTCGCGAAAGAAGAGATAGCCGAGGGCACCGGCGAAGGCGACCTGGGCGAGGTTGACCAGGGCGACGATCTGGCCTCTGAGGTGGCGCATGGCGTAGTTGAAGATGGAGTGGCCAATGACGGTGGGGACGATGCCGAGGGTGAGGATGAGGAGGATTTCGCGTGGCGGGTAGGGTCGTGCGAGGGGGTTGACGAAGAAAAGCGAGATGAGCAGGCAGAGTAGTCCGGCGAAGCAGTAGGTGGGTACGAGGTAGAGCCAGAGGGTGGGGATGTGGCGGTTCTTTCGGGAGAGGACGAGGTAGTAGGTGAGCAGGAGGAGGGCGGCGAGGCAGGCGAGGTCGCCGATGACGGTTTGATGGCCGAGGTGGAAGTCGCCGGCGGTGAGGCAGACGGTGGCGGCCAGGGCGAGGAGGGTGGCGATGAGTTCGCGTGGGGTAATGCGTTCTCGGAAGAAGGCGTAGAGATAGAAGGGCATGACGAGGGGCATCATGTTGACGATGAGGGTGGCGTTGGCAGCGGTGGTGCGTCGGGCGCCGATGATCCAGAGGGTGAAGTGTATCCCCAGGGCGATGGCGGGTGCCAAGGTGGCGGCGAGGTGGCGGCCTTTGTAGGTGAGGCGGTGTCGGCGGCGGTCGCGGAAGTAGAGCGGGGCAAGGACGGCGGCGGCGACGAGCAGGCGAAAGGCGGCGAGGAGAGCGGGGTGGATGGTGCTGGCCTTTACGATGATGACGGCGGTGCAGCAGGCGAAGACGCCGACGAGGAGTATGGCAATGTGAATGATCATAGGTCTTCTGTTGTGGGTGGTTTTGTCAGTTTGTTGGGGCGGGGCAGGATACCACAGGGTGGCAGTGGTAACAAATGGAAAGTGGGAGGGGTAAGCGGGGTTTCGGGCCAGATTGCGGGTATGAGGACGGAGGCGGCGGGGAGGCAGAATGGTCGGGCGAGGGTGAGAGGTGGCCCCGATGAGGGGTGGGGGGCGTCGCGAGGGGGTTGGCATGTTGAGAAAAGACGGTAAAGTATTGTTGATTGGTAAGTTGGGCAGGTTAGAATGGGTGGGCAGTGAGGTTACGAAGCGGTATTTGGGGGCGTAGAGAACGTGGGAGATGAGCGTGCCGGAAGAGCAGGCGACAGAGCGGTTGGCGGAGATCATGCGACGGATCAAGGAGTTGGGTGGGGGCAACCTGGAGCCGCCGCAGTTTTTTGCGAATTTTCTGCAGTTGGCGGTAGCGGGGACGGGTTCGCGTGGGGGGGCGATCTGGCTGGCACAGGGAGCTCAGGAGTCGCAGGTTTATTGTCATATTGATATTGAGCTTTGCGGGATCAAGGAGTCGGCGACGCAGGGGCAGCTGGTGTTGCAGGCGGTGGGGCGGACGGTTGAGGAGGGCAAGCCTCTGGTGCTGCCGCCAGCGGGGGCTGAGGGGGCGTCGGTTGAGGGAGCGGGGGCGGTGGGTCAGAACCAGTGCGGTCGGGCGTTGTTTTTTCGTCCTTTGCGGGCGGCGAACCAGGTGGCGATGGTGCTGCAGTTGATTGGTTCGGAGCAGATCACGGCGCACGATTACCGGGCGGTGGTGGCGTTGGCGTCTCAGATGGCCGAGGGTGCGGAGACGTATCTGGCGCATCGTCGGGCGTCGGTGCTGGAGGATGATCGCAAGGCGTTGGCGCGGCTGTTGCAGTATGCGGAGGCGGTACACGGGACGCTCGACGCGGAGAAGGTGATTTACGAGGTGGCCAATCGGGGTCGGGAGGTGATTGGGTGCACGCGGGCGATGGTGTGGGTGGATCCGAAGGTGAAGCGAGGTTTGCTGGCGGTGAGCGGGGTGGATCGGCCTGATCGGCGGGCGGTGCTGATGCAGGCGGTGAAGAAGCTGGCGAAGCAGTGTCTGGATGAGCAGAAGGCGATCGTGGCGTCGCGGGAGCAGCTGGTGGAGCTGGACGAGGGGGAGGCGTTAACGGGGTTGCTGCGGGATTATTTTAATGTGAGCAAGTTGGACGCGGTGTATTTGCAGCCTATGAAGCAGGGGGATACTTATTTGGGGGTGCTGATCGCGGAGGGGTTTGAGGAGCCGAGCGGGGTGAATGTGTCGGGGGTGGTGGCGGCGGTGGCGAATCATGGGGCGGTGGCGTTGTCGAACGCGTTGGTGTCTGGGCGGCGGCGGAAGGGCAAGGCGGGGGCGCTACGGCAGGATAAGGGCAGGCGTCGCAAGTGGGTGTTGGGGGGGCTGGCGGCGGCGGTGCTGGTGGCGGTGGCGGCGGTGGCGCCGTGGCCTGTGAAGGTAGAGGGGCCTTGCACGCTGACGCCTCGGGTGCGTCGGGTGGTGGACGCGCCGGTGGACGGGGTGGCGATTGTGGAGATAGTGCGGGCCAGCGGGGTGGTGGAGCAGGGGGAGGTAATCGCGCGGCTGGACGATGCGGATTTGCGGGCGGACAGGGCGGCGCAGCAGGCGGACAAGGGCAAGGCGGCGGCGCAGCTGGAGCAGGCCAGTCGGAAGGGGCAGACGGGGGAGATAGATTATTATCAGCACGAGATTAAGAAGCTGGAGGCGCGGATAGCGTTGCTGGATCTGTTGATCGAGCGGTGTGAGGTGCGGGCGCCGATCAGCGGGACGATTTTGACGCCTCAGTTGGAGCTGAAGGAGGACGCGACGGTGCGGAAGGGGGATTTGATTTGCGAGATAGCGGACCTTCAAAAATGGGAAGTGGTGGTGGAGGCGCCGCAGAAGGAGATCGGGTGGGTGCATCGGGGGTTGGCGGCGATGGACGAGACGGCAGGGGAGGGGGCGGCAGAAGGATTGCCGACGGAGTTTTATCTGGCGGCGTATCCGGAGCATAAGTTGCTGGCGTGGGTGAAGGACGCGGGCCAGATCAGTCAGATGCCTCGGGTGGGTAAGGAAGGGAATTATTACGAGGTGCGGGCGCCGGTGGAAGGGCAGCAGTTGGGGGCGTTGGCGGCGATGGGGCTGCGGGATGGGAGCACGGGGCGGGCGAAGGTGGCGACGGTGGATCGGCGCTTGGGGTATGTGCTGCTGCGGAAGGTGATACGGTTTTTCCGTGTGACGTTTTTTTAGGAGAGGGATAAGGGAACGTGTCGCCTGCGGCAACGAATTTGATCTTCGCGGGCGAGAGGAACGCGACACGGAAATCATGGGCGAGACGTCCGTGCCACATGAGAGTCATGGG
>CAYNXW010000161.1:0-6882 GCA_964401265.1 uncultured Pirellulales bacterium
TGGTCAGGGAGAGATTGCTCTGCCGGTATGGGGGGAGGTGTCGGTGGCGGGGCTGACGTGTGAGCAAATCAGACAAACGCTGGTGGGGCAGTTGCAGCGTGAGTATATGCGTGATCCGCAGGTGGGTGTTGCCGTTTGCCAGTACGCCAGCAAGGTGGTTGAGGTGCAGGGGGCGGTGGGTCAGCCGGGTCGGGTGTACTTGCGTGCTGACGCGGCTCGTCTGGTAGATGTTCTGGCTCAGGCTGGTGCGGTGCTGGAGACGGCTACGCAAGTGGAGTTGCGCCGTCCGGGCAAGGCATTGGTAGCGACGGTGCCTGTCAGGCGGCTTTTTGCGAGAGAGGGTCATTCGGTGACGCCGCTGGTTCGAGCTGGGGACGTGGTGCGTGTGTTGGGCGGTTTGTCCGGTTATGTGTACGTAACGGGCCAGGTCCGGCAGCCCGGCGCTAAACGGCTTCGTCAGCCGTTCGATCTTCTGCAAGCGGTCACTTGCGCCGGGGGAGTGACGCCGGTGGCCGACCGAGAGAAGTTGCGTGTGATTCGCCGCACCGAGGGAGGACGTGCGCGGGTTATGGTGGTTGACCTGAAGAAGATATCGAAGGGCGAGCATCCCAACATTCTATTGAGTCAGAACGATACGGTGATCGTGCCGGTGAATCATGGCAAGAAGTTTTGGGCCGATTTGGGGGGGCTGTTTCACCGGGGAGCATATAACGGCGCGGCGATGGGCTATAGCGCGGCGGGAGGGGCCGGTGTGGGCGGAGCCGGGGGCGTCTACTGAAGCGCCACGTTGTGCGTAAGGACGACGGGTCCTGCAGGCGGGGCCCGATGGATGAGCAGGGAAGAGCATGAGCAAGACCCGACGAGACAATCAAGCTCGACTGATCGGTCGAGGATCGATACCGTTTCTGGCGCGGCGGCGTTACCGATTGTTGCTGTGTTTGTTGTTGGCGGCGGTGGCGGCGCTGGCGGCGACCTTGTGGCATAAGTCGGTATACGAGGCGCAGGCGTGCGTGGAAGTGGTGTTAGAAGGTCCGGAGTTTAGGGTGGAGACGGCTGGTGCAGACGGTGGGCAGGCTTTGGCAGGCGGGGCAGAGGGGCACTTTTTCCGGCAGTGTGAGTTGGCGCGTTCGCACGAGGTGCTGGGTCTTGCGGCGCAGCGCCTGGCGAGTAAGGGAGTGGGTGGGTTAGGCGAGCCGGGCAGGGCGGCTGATCTTGGTGAGCGGGTGGACATTACCGCGGTGAGGGGGACCTCTCTGGTACGGATAACGGGTAAGGCTGCGCAGGCGACTTGGGCGGTGGCGATTGCCAATGAGGTTGCCGAGGCCTTTGTGGAGGCATCAGCGGGGTATCGCGAGGCGCGGGACGCGCGTCAGGAAGAGCGGCTGGGGGAGCAGTTGGCGCGGTGTGACACTTATCTGGCGGGTCGGCGGGAGGCCTTGGAGACGATGCTGGGCGAGCACGTGATGGCTGGTCAAAATGCTGCGCAGGCGCACCTGGACCGGCGAATCGCGATGATTGACGAGCGTTTGACGCAGGTGCAGTTGTCGCGGATCGCCCTGGAGGCAACAGGGCAGAGTGGAGCGACGGACGCCGGGGTGCTTACGTTGCCGATCGGCGATGTCGTTTTTTCAGGCGAAGCACGGTCAGGGCAGACGGGTGCGGCGGCGAGGGACGTAACGATGTTGGAGGCATTGCCGGCGGCGTCGGGGGACGAGGTGGCGTCCTATGAGCGTCTTCAAGCTCAACTGGCTTGTCTGCGTTGGGATCAGGCCAGGATGGAACAGGACTATCTGGACGGCCATCCCTCGTTGCAGGCTGTTCGGGAGGAGATTGCCTCACTGGAGAAGCAGGTCAAGGCACAGAGAGAACGGGCGTTGGACCAAGCGGATCGGAGACGGGCGGCGCGCATTGCCATGGTCCATCGGCAGGAACAGGCTTTGACGGAGCTGCTTGGCGAACAGAAGGCGTTGGCGGTGGAGATGTCGGCGGACCAGCAGCAGTACCAGACGCTGGTGGCGGAGGTGAGGCAGGCAGAGCGTCTGCGAGGGGACTGCGTGGCGCGACTGGCGCAGATGACGCTAGAGCGTGAGCCGGCGCCCTGCCCGGTGGTCATGCTGGAGAGGGCGGAGGCGCCGCTGAGAGCAGCGGGCCTGACCAAGACACAGTTGGCGGGCTTGATTCTACTGGGAGGGTTGGTGGTGGGCGTCGTGGTGGGTTTTGGACACAAGACATCCGGCGGTGGGTGGTCAGGCGTTATGAGCCCGACGGTGTCCGGTGGCAACGGCGCGGGCGTGGCCAGGCCGGGCAAGGCGGTGCTGTGGCAGGTGGGTCTGGGCAGCGGTGATGTTGAGGGTACAGTGCAGGCGGAGGCAGATCGCGAGGGGGTGGCGGCCGGGCAGGACTCTGAGGCGGAGCATTACGCGACGTTGTAACTCTATGTTTATCTGAGACGCTGTTATTGGAATACTATTATGCGAACCTTGATTGTGGAAGACAACGAAACCAGCAGAGAATTACTGGTGCGACTTCTGAGGCCTTTTGGTCCGTGTCAGTCCCGATCGGACGGGCCGGCGGCGTTGGAGTTACTGAAGGAGTCGCTTGCCGTGGGGGACCTTTTTGACCTGATATGTCTGGATGTTATGATGCCTCAGATGGATGGGCATGAGGTTCTGGCGGCGTTTCGTGACCTGGAAGAAGAACACGAGGTGGCGTCGTCGCATCGCTGCAAGGTTCTTATGATTACGGCGGTGGATTCACCTTCGTGCATTGAGAGGGCTCGCGAAAACGTGATTGACGGTTATATGGTCAAGCCGATCCGCCGGGTGTCGCTTTACGAGGAGCTGCAACGTCTGGGTCTGGTGAGGGATTACAGGTTAACGTGAGCAAGGGTTGAGAGTTGTTCGCGTTTTGGCGAGCCAGAGCGTCTCATAGGGGGCTAGCGGTACGACGTATCGTCCTGGCGACTGGGGGTGATACCGGCGTTGGGTCAGCAGGTCGGTCCATGGGGTAGTGTGGTCGGGTTCGTCGGGAGTCGGGGCCGGTGCTTGCAGAAGGGCGGACTGTTTCAGGTTTGTGACGTTGTGCAGTGCGATCACTTCTTGTTGGCCGTGCCGGGCGGTTCGCTTTATGGCGACCAATGCTTTTCCCATATCCAGAATATGCTGGGGGGCGTTGGGGTGGAAAGCGGGGTGGCGGCGGCGAGAGCGAATCATGTGTGCATACGCGTTGAAGACGCGTGCGCGTAAGGTATCGGGGCGGTCGAGTTCTCTATTTACCTTCGTCAGGTCCAGTTTTTCTCGATTGATGGTGCGGGCTCGGCCTGTCTGGGCGGCGCCTTGGGGGTAGCCTCGTGAGCCGAGCAGGGAGTGGATGTAGATGGCGGGCATGCCGGCGAGCACTAACGGGATGGATTGGGAGAGCAGGAAGCGTCGCAGTTGCAGTTCGAGGGCGGCGGGTTGGTTGGGGTTGTTGAGGGCGTCGAAGTAGTTGATGTTCAGTTCGTAGGGGATGGGGTCTCCTTGGGGGTCGGCTTTGCAGGACACCAGGGCGCCGTGTTGCCGGGCGCGGTCGACCAATCGGGTCAATGCGGACTGGCCGATGAGGTCGGCGACGGGTCGGACGCCGATGCCGTCGTGGCTGGCGGTAAAATTGAGGAAGGTGGTGCGTGGGGAAGGTGTTTTGAGGGTAGAGGCCCATCGGGAGAGGTCGGAGGCGTCGTGGTTGGTAAGGGAGTGGAGGATGAGGGGGGCCAGGGCGAAGTTGTAGACGAGTTGTGCTTCGTTTCGGCCGTTGCCGAAGTAGGAGATGTTTTCTTCATGGGGGACGTTGGTTTCGGTGAGCAGCAGGACGTGTGGTGCCAGGGCGTCGAGCACATCGCGCATGATTCGTACGAGGGTGTGGGCCTGGGGCAGGTGGGCACAGGAGGTTCCCGGTTGTTTCCAGACGTAGGCAATGGCGTCGAGGCGAACGATTCGGGCGCCACAGCGGACGTAGGTGAGCAGCACATCGAGGATATCGAGGAGGACGTCAGGATTTTTGAAGTTCAGATCGATCTGGTCGGCACTGAAGGTGGTCCAGCAGTATTTTTGGCCCTGGTGGGTCTGGAAGGGATGGAGCAGGGGTGAGGTGCGGGGGCGAAGCACGGAGGAAGTGTCTGTCTCGGGGTCGGCGGTGATGAAGTAATCGACGTAGGCGGGCTGTCCGGCGAGAAAGCCGCGGAAGTAGGGGCTGGCGGCGGAGACGTGGTTGCAGACGAGGTCGAAGCAAAGGTCGACGTCACGGCGGAGGTTGTCGATATCGATCCAGTCGCCGTGGGCGGGGTCGACGGTTCGGTAGTCGATGACGGAGAAGCCGTCGTCGGAGGAGTAGGGGAAGAAAGGCAGCAGGTGGACGACGGAGATGAGGTCGGCGAGGCGGTGTTTGTAGAAACGACACAAGGTTTTCAGCGGCGAGGCGGGGGGTTGGCGGAGGTTGTCGGCATAGGTGATGAGCAAGACGTCACGTTCGTTGAGGAAGGCGTCGGCGGGGCGGTCGGGGCGGAGGTCGCTGTAACCTTGCAGGAGGTTTTGCAGGCGGCGGGCGACGTCGGGGGAGTTGGCGCCGTAGAGGAAGCGGAGTTTGTGGCGTGTTTTGGATTGGAGCATGGCACCACCGTGGGTAACAGATGCTTACTTCGAGGCCGCCTACCAGAAAGGCTACCACGGTCGTTGGGGTTTACAAAGGGGAAAATATGGGCAGGAAGAGCGGGTGCATGAGACGCCAGCCGCGAGGAGAGGCAAGGCGGGGGTGAGGAGCGTGAGCGAGGTGGTGGGCCACTGCCGGGCGATGGAGCGGATTGCGGGCGTCACTTGGCCGGTCCGGGGCCACTTTGAGCCGTTGTATGGGGAGGTGAAGCTGGCGTGGTGAGGGTCAGCCGATGTGTTCGACGAGAGCGGCGAGGTGGGTGCTGACGAGGGTGAGGTAGTCGAGGTCCTGTCGGGTGTAGGCGCTCTGGTCGAAGCCGTTGTCGAGGTAGATGATGCCGTAGGCGCCGGAGGGGCCGATGATGGGTGCGGCCAGTGCGGAGCCGAGCATTCCCATACTGGCCATTTGCGAGTCGCCGGGGTTGAGTATGTCGCTGATTTTTGGCAGGAGGATGTAGCACTGATCGTTCATGGCCTGTTTGACGACGCCGCGGCCAGCGAGCATTTCCAGAGAGACGGCGTTTCCTCCTCGACTGAGGCCGCCGTGGCTGGTGAGGGGCCCGTTGGTGGTTTCGCGTAGGCCGGCCCAGGCGTGGTAGGCGTTGAATTGTTCGAGCAGCTGGCGAGTCAACTCGGTGAGGAGGGCCTTTTGATCCTGCTGCTGGCCGAGACAGACGTCGAGGTTGTAGAAGTCGCGCATACGTGCGGGGCTCAGGTGAATGACGTGGTCGGCACGGGCTTCCTTGGCGCTGCTGGCGTAGAGGGAGGGCAGGGTGGTCTGGAAGTGGATGAGGGTATCGCCGAGGTCGAGGGGCTCGGCACGGGTTTGGATGGCGCCTTCGGGTGCGAAATGGACTTCGATGCTGAAGTCGGCGACGCCGATGATGTCGCCTTCGTGGAGGGGCATTTTGGCGACGGGTCGGTTGTTGAGGAGGGTTCGGTTGGCGGAGCCGAGGTCATGGACCATCCAGGTTCGTTCTTCGGTTTCGACGATGACGGCGTGCTGTCGGGAGACGGCGCGGTCGGGCAGAAAGACCTGGCATTTCGGCTGGCGGCCGATGTAGACGGGTCCTTGGGAGAAGCGGAGATCGTTCACGAGCGAATGGCCACGGCGCACCAACAAACGCATGATAGGACCGTTTCGTAGGGCCTTGCAGAAGGCAAGGCGGTCAATGTCGCATTCAGAACCTTTCTTGAGTGTACCGCAAGGGCGGCTGTCTGTCAACCATGGCGATGGGGTTTTATGGGAGGCGGCGGTGCGGTCGCGGGGGGTGCGATTTTAGGCAAGACAAAGAGGGCTGGGGCCTCTAGTATGGCGGCAGTCTATATGTTGGCGGTAAGTGCAACCGTGTGGAAGAGAAAGGCCTATCATGGAACACTTGATCGAACTAGCGCGGCGGCTGGGCAAACAGATCGCGGCGAGCGAACGGACGGAGCTGCTCAAGAAGGCGCAGGGGACGCTGCGAGAGGACGGCCAGGCGGGTCAGTTGCTCGAGGATTATCGTGTGCACGTGCAGAAGATCCAGGGGCTTGAGAAGGCCAACAAGCCGGTGGAGGTTGAGGACAAGCGGAAGTTGCAGGAGCTGGAGGGGCAGATTGCGGCCAATGGGGTGATTGGGGAGTTGACGCGGCGTCAGGCGGACTTTGTGGAGCTGATGCAGAAGGTCAAAGAGGCGATCGACGGTGAATTGCAGTTCTAGCCGGCCTTTTTCATGAGGGGCTTTGCGTACTGCTTGAGGCGGTTGCCAAGAGGGAGACATATTACGGCGGCTTATCGTTTTCTTTGTTCCAAGCATCTGGTGCTGAAAGAGGTGGGCAGGCAGGACTAGAGATGGAATGTCTGGTGTCAAGGCAAGAAGTAGAGACGTGAAGCGCATGCTGGTTGGTGGAATTGCGGTGGTTGTTTTGTCCGGGCTTATGTGCCCGGGTGAGGTGTTGTCGAGAGAGATAGCCTTGCAGGTGCAATGTCGAGACGCCGAGACGGACGTGGTCAGTCATAAAGAGGTGGTGATCGAGACCACGAAGACGGCCTTTATCATTGTGGATATGTGGGATGCGCACTGGTGCATGACGTGTTCGCAGAGGGCGGCGTCGCTGGTGCCGCGGTTGAATGCCGTGGTGGCTGTCGCGCGCAAGCTGGGGGTCACGGTGATCTGGAACCCCACGGACGCTATAGGCGCCTATGCCGGCACGCGGATGT
>CAYNXW010000162.1:0-6848 GCA_964401265.1 uncultured Pirellulales bacterium
ATAAATATATTGAGACAATCAGGGGTATTGGCTATAGGTTTAATAAACCTTAATAGAAGTATTCATTTGGCATCACTCCATAATTGTTTTTAAATTAAAGTGATGAACCAGCAATAAATTGAATATTCTTATGAAGAAATAAATACAATTAATCAGGGACATTAAATAATAAGTCGATTTTAGCTAAATTTTCTACCGCCAGAGCAATCTTTATGTAGCCATGCAATTTTGTATCCAGGTTCTCCAATAAAATCCTAAGGGATAGACGTAATAAGGCTGCTACATTCTTTAAACACCAGGAAAGCGCAAGAGGCATGATCTACATTACAAATAACATGTAAGCTAACAAATGTAGTTCGGGGTAGAATTAACTAATTGAACAGGCATCGTTTTTCTATAAAGGTATCTTATTTAATAATAATTTTACAAACATTTTACAATATTCATAATTAAATTAATATATTTAAGTTAAAATAACTAAAAGTATTTATTAAATAATTTATAGCTTATTTAATTTTTATGTTGATATGTTGATTTAGAAAATGTTTTAAATTTCCAATGAGTGTTATAAAAAAAGAAAACGGCATAATAAATCTAAGCACAAATTCTCTTCGGGTGTGCCTTACAAAAATTCTGAAAGAGCATATGGGTGAAACCATATACATCAACAAACTAAGAATGCTGGTAGCAGACCTAAAGGTGTATACAGAAGAGGAAAAGAAAGAAGCAGAAATCACTATAGCAAAAATGCTAATTGAGAACAGCAATAAGAATAATGAAAAAATCAACGATGAAGAGTGGTAGGAACACTATTAAAAAAAATTTATTTATTTAGATCATATGGAAGAGTATAAAACTAAAAATACAATACGTTTATTAAGTGCAGTGAGGTTATTTAAAGCTGAAGTAAATGTAAACGGAGCAGAAGGAGGCTGCATTGAAGTACCCGATTATATACTTCACAATCTGGGCAAAGGGGATTCCTTCAGATTTATCCATATAGGATACGAGCAGTCTGTTGCCGAGATAGTTATGTCTCCAGAACATGAGTGTATGCTACACAAGCATAACAATACTATTAGAAATATTGCAGTAATAAAGGGGAAGGTCTATCTACATATTCTTGGACCTGATGATTACTATAGAATTCTCAACCTCGGGGACCAGATATCAATACCGTGTGATACCTGGCACCAGATGAGGTCTGGCACAAAAGGGGCTTTAATAAAGGAAAAATCTTATTATCAGAGCTTAATCCATAATTATCCGGAAGATAAACGAGAAACATGTGAAATTGATATAGAGAGATTTTTACATGACTACCCGGAATTACCCCTTTTTAAGGAGATAATTCCGTAACTGTTTAATTTAATTCTATATAATACTTTTAATGAATGGATAAAAATAAAATGAGGAAAATAGTATTTTATAATAGTAAGGGAGGGACAGGAAAGACTACTATATGTTTTAATTATGGCTGGTATCTATCAGAAATGAAAGATAAAAAAATATTATTCTTAGACTTTGATCCTCAGATAAATCTTGTACAGTCCTTTGGGTTAGGCACTGAGAATAAGGAGAAAAAAAACCTTGACAGGATGCTTACTGATCATATAAAAGGTAGAAAAATAAGGTTGAAGGATTATGTTATTGAAGTGAATGACCGCATTCACCTTCTTCCCTCGTCAAACAATATTTCCCTGGCAGAAGAGTACTTAACTGATACCCTAATGAAAAAATCAGATAAATTTAGTGCCCGGTCTGGATCAAGTCACAGGGATATCTTACTTAAAAACCTTATTAAAGACACAGTAGATCACACAGACTATGATTATGTGCTAATTGATTCCCCATCCAACTTCTCCCTTCTTTCTTCGGTATCCCTTATATATGCCATGAATATAATTATAATTATAAGACCCGATTTTTATTCATTTCAGGATATTGATTACCTGAAGAAGATAATAAAGCACCTTAATAAAAAGTATTATGTGAATATAAAGATTAATTGCATCCTTGTAAATGGCTATGAAAAAAGGAAAATGACATCAAAAGATGGATTAATGAGTATTACCAACAAATATAGTAAGGAATTTGACATAATAAAAAAAAGGATAAGATACCTATCTGCATTCCAGAGTTCAATATCAATAGAGAAAAAACCGGTATTCTTATCCTACCCCCGGTCAGAAGCGGCAAAGAACATTCTGGATGTCTTTAGTGAACTTTATGATCATGTAAATATAATTAAAAACAATTAATATAATATTTATAAATAAGAAAGGTAGAAAAAATGTATAATGGTGAAGAAAAAGAAAGAAATATTGATTCAAGGGATCTTAATTCATCTGGTGAATCTAGGTCCCTTATGTCAATAAAAGGTGATTCTGCTAGTATTGAAGGTAACTTCGAAATATCAGAGTCTATAGAGATTGACTGTGGGGTAAAGGGCTCCATGAACATAAATGGTCAGATCACGATATTGAAAGATGGTCATGTGAATGCAGATATTAAAACAAAAGATGCAGAGATATTGGGAAGATATGAGGGATCTATGGAGGCTTCAGGAAAGGTGGAGATAAAGGAGACCGGATTGGTAAACGGCAGCATAAAGACAGATTCCCTAATAATAAACCAGGGTGGTATCTTTTCAGGCAATGTAGAAAGGATGACTAAAAATGATAAAAATCGGGCCAATAATAACCAGCTGAAAACGGCTATTGGTGAAGATAAAGAAGCCGGGGATGATCAGATAGAATCTGCAGAAGAGGAAGATGATCAGATAGAATCTGCAGAAGAGGAAGATGATGATATGAGTTTTGAAGAATAGTTGTATATATTGCAATAGACAATGCATATAAATTATAAAATTAATAAGGAAAAATAATGAGAAAGTTTAAAAAACTAATTTAATGCTTAAATAAGTTAATACTTTTATATATGTATTAATATTACGAACATGGAAAAAATAAAGTTAATAATCAACAATAACTTAAAGCTACGAAGACTGCCCCAATGGTTTCTATGGGTTTGGGCGGCCAGTTTATTATTTATTTTTATCTATTTTATAGTGAAGGGCAAAAGCTATTTCTGGCTGGAGCTCTGGTTTTTGGTGGAGATGATTATTTTAACTCTTTTTACCAGGACCATAGGTTTTAAGAGGATGCTATCAGTTTTCTTTCAGGGCATACTGATAAGCGGTATCCTAACCTTTTTTCTTTATAAGTTTCTGGCCATAGTTGGGGCTGATGTCAGAAGCGCTCTTATTAACGGCTGGATAATAGGGCCGGCTGAAGAATTGTTTAAGCTGCTGCCGATAGCATTGGCGGTATACTTGCTGTATAAAAAACGGAAGTCTTTCCCCAATGCTTCTGATTTTCTAATACTGTCAGTTCTTACCGGCTCCGGTTTCAGCATAATTGAAAAAACTTTTTGGGGAGAGGTAAGCTTTCCCTTTACTTATGGTCCCCACATAGGAGGCCTATATTTATTTCCTGATGCCCTGGGGATAATGGTGAATGGAAGGGCTTTTGGCTATATTGGCCACGCAGCAGCCACCGGTTTGGTAGGGATGGCCCTTGGAATAGCATTCTACATTCAGAGAAAAACAAAAAAACAATGGGTATGGGCCATACCTGCACTTGTTTATATCTGGGTTTCAGTGGAGCATGCATTGCTGAATTCATATTATGCCAATGGAACCAAGGCCTTGCTTAAGCTGGGAGGCGGTCTGGTTACCCCTTGGATATTTCTAGTTTTTCTAGCAGCGATGCTGATAATAGACCTGTACAATTTATTCTCCTGGCTGGCAAAAAGGCCACAGGCAAAACAAGTACTAAAAAAAAGTGAGGCTTCTTTTTTTAAGACATTGCATGTTTATAATATTTTAGCAACTAAGGGTTATAAAAAATAATGCTGCATATAATATACAGTTTGGGGCAAAAGATAGTTGATAATTGCTCGGGGGCTACAAGCGGTGGTTTTTCCGATTATATTAAAAGCGACTGTTTCTGGTTTGTAGTGGCCCTTTTGGCAGCCACTGTAATAGAAGCGGTAGGCCTGGATTTCCTGTTTACAGGCACATCTTCACATACCCCCACTCATTATCACCAAGGCCAAACTACCCATCCCAGCCTTGAAGATGTGGTAGGCAGTGAAACCTCCCAGCCCGAAACTACCCTTTCAGAAATATGGGCCTCTGAGGGCAGTGATAACTTAAACCTGAAGGATGTAATAGAATAGATTAATTATTTCAAATTTTGATACTGTGGAAAGAGTTATTAAAATATCAGTCTCCAAGCTTTCTGGTTTACAGGGTTTTAATTGATGTTGGCTTAGTAAAGTATGGTTAATCATTTTAAAAAAGGTGGCAAAATTCAATACATACTTTATTAATTGTCCCTACCTTCATTATTTTAAAAAATTAAATTTAATAGTAAATAAGTAAAAAGAAGTAAAAAATAAGAAATAAAATTGACTCTATAAAAGAGAAAAAGCCCAGCAAGGAAGAGAAGAGACTTGGCTTCAAGCCTTATTGAAATTATGGCAGAATCAGATATTCCTGCCAAGATGCGCAGGGTATTGTAATGGTATCCCTAAGAGTCCTCATGTAAACTTGAAAGGCTTATTGACTTAGAAGAAGAAAACCTTTTCTCGGTAAAAGAATAATTATAGTCTTAAGTATTATTTGGATGGAAAATTATTATGAATAAAATAAGTAGCATTTCAAAATTTGAAGCAAATATCATGCTTGTTGCATGGGAGAAGAAAAAGGTTACAGTAAGAGAAGTGCATGAAATATTACTAAAGAATGAAATAAGGGATAAGGATTCAAACTTTATTCCCTATACCACAGTAATGTCCATAATGGCAGGCCTTGCAGAAAAAAAGATATTAAAGGTTAATAGGAGTAAAAAAACCTATACCTACTCTGCTAAGATGAATAAAAAAGATCTTGCCAAATCAATAATAAGTAAGGTAGCAGAAAAATTATTATAACATCTTCAGAAAATCACCTTATATGCACACCATAAAAATATCCATCCATATTAAAAATCGGGCACGTTATAGTCATATTACTAAGTTTTCAATCAGATTAAAAATCATCATTCCGAATAAAGAATTAAGAGTTTAGTATGTATTGTAATTCAATTACTAATGGATTTTAGGGTTATAAGACTACAGCCTTATAGAGTACTCTTATAAAGAAGTATTAAAATCAGATAATTCCTATTAATACCAAAACACCAAAAACAATGACTATTACCCCAACTATATTAAAGAATAGATGCACGCGCTTCCCCCACAGTATTTTTGCACGATGCACTAAAACCCTATAAACAACAAAATTACTTTTTAATACACTGCTTACCAGCATAAACAAGCCGGCTAATATTATGAGTATTCCCCATAGTATATGCATTTCTTATCCATCCTTCTTTTCTAAAATTTTTAACATAATACCTCTTATGATTTTTTTTATAAAGCCAGCCCAGATAAATAATTTAGTATTTTATAGTTTGTATGAAAATTCTAAAAATCCAGGGCAGCAGATCTCCAAATATTCTATTTTCTAAAATATCAGATCATGATATGGTATTTCTCAATATTATGCTACCTAAATACCATTAATTTATGGTTTTAAGAAATACCCTTAGTACAAATAGAAATATGCCAGTAGGATACCTGCGCGGTTTTACCATAATCCTGGTAGTTATGCACCATGCACTGCTTGCCTATACCACACATGGTGTATTTTCACTAATAGTGGACGGCAGTAAATTTCAGTACATTGATTATATAGTGGAATTTAACGATATTTACTTTATGTCCCTTCTTTTTTTCATCTCTGGCCTGTTCGTATGGAAGTCCCTTAAAGAAAAAAAGGCAGCAAGATTTCTGGGCAGACGGTTTATAAGGCTGGGTATCCCTTTGGCAGTAGGTTTTCTTGTGCTAAATATTCCTGCCTATTATTTCGGATATATTGCCTATATTTAAGAATATGGAGGTATAGCTCCGGGGTATATGGAATTCTGTCTGGGTATTATCACCCAGGGGGGAAGTATTAGCGTGGGCCCCCTCTGGTTTTTGGAAGTTCTGCTTATCTTTAATATTATTTCTGCCATCCTGTATAGGATATTCCCAACTGTCGGTGAAAAAATATGGTCAAAGGGCAGTAGATTCTTTGACCGCACCTGGCTTTTTATCATAACAATTGTCCTGGTCTCGTCAGTTACATATACGGCTATGGTGATAACCTTTGGCCCTTTTAGATGGATAAGCATTGGACCTCTTACTTTCCAGGCTGACCGCATACTGCATTACTTTATATATTTTATTATGGGAGCCCTGGCGGGTATATATGGAATAAAAAGGGAGTGTTAAGGCCTAATGGTCCACTGGCAAAGTTCTGGTGGATCTGGATTACTATAGGGATTATAAGTTACATTATTGCATTAATTTTCTATGGAATAGACCTTTTTACTGTTATATGCATGGCTGTTTCACTGGGCCTTATGGGCTTTTTTATCAGATATGTCAGAAAGCGAAATATATTTTTTGAAAGCCTTAGCAGAAATTCCTATGGTATATATATTGTTCATTATCCAATAGTAGTCTCGCTGCAGTATTTATTACTAAAACTGGATTGCCTTGTCTTTTATAAGCCATGGATTGTTCTGGTAGCAGGATTGTTTCTTAGCTGGGGGTTTATTTCATTAATAAGACTTATACCTTTTGTAAGAAAAGTCATTTAATATATTATTATAGGAAAGTAAAGTAGTTGGATTTCTAAAGCTGTTGGGAGATCAAGGGAAACTCTCTAATGGATAATAAATCAAAAACGGAAA
>CAYNXW010000163.1:0-6813 GCA_964401265.1 uncultured Pirellulales bacterium
TTGCCCGATACAAGATACTGTGCACCGCCTTTTCCGTCATTTGCCACCGGTGGGCCATCACAGCGACCTGTACGCCTTCGACGTACTTGGCCTTAAGCGCCGCCTGCTCCTTTTGCTTCAACTGCCCCAGGGCTCGGCGTACCTGCTCGGCGGTTTCCTCTTTCTCGAGCACCTGATCGGGCAACGGCTGTCTCTGCAGTCGATCCAGATACAGAGCCAGCGATCCGTTCATCGCCGTTGCCTGGCTCGCACGGCGGCGTGCCTCCAAGGCCAGGTTGTTGGCGGCGATTTTCTTGAGCCACGCCTGGGGACTGCCCCTTGCCGGATCATAGCTGTCTCGGCCGCGCAGGGCGTCAAAGATGGTCTTTTGCGTCAATTCTTCGGCCAGCGACCGGTTGGGCCAGCGTTTCATCACCACCGCGTAGATCGGCGGTATTTGGTCCGTAAGAAACCGCCCCCACACAACCTGATCGCCTGCTGCGAGTTGCCCCCAGTCCTGTTTGTCCAACTGTTGCGTTTCGATGGCTGCCCCTTGTTGTCAATATCCCCTTGGTTTTCCGGTCCGACCGTTCGCTCTATTAGCAGTATGCGCCGAATGCCGGAATCACTCAGGTTTTCCCGCGGTTTTGTGACGCAAGTGGAGCGTCCGAAGGCTAAGGTGTCGTGTTGAAGTATCGGGCGGTTATTCGGTGGAGGCGTTATCAAGCGTGTGTGTGGGGCGGGTGAGTCGCAGGTAGACTAGCAACTGGGCGACGCTGATGGTACCCAGCAGTACGGAGGCAAAGACGTAGGGGCTGCGACGCGAGAGTAAATCGCTCAGATAGCCGCCGCCATAGGCGCCCAGGGCCATGCCTGCCGCCAGGGTCAGTTCGTGGATGGCCATGCTGGTCGAACGTTTGCTATTGGCCGACGTGGCGTAAAACAGGTGCGAGGCATAGGCGAAGCCGTAGCCGACACCCAAGACGGTCACCGCCAGGAAGAACAGCCACAGCGACGAGCAGACCGAGACCGTCAGCAGTGCTGCCAGGGTCAACACCTGGGCCGCGACGAACCAGCCAAGGCGGTAGTGCCAACGCGGCGTACGTCCGATAATGGCATACAACACGACCGACGAGGCGGCCATGACGGCCACCAGCAGGCCGAAGGTCGACTCGCTGAAGCCCAGGTCAATGGTAAAGAGCAGGGCCAGCTGCGTCCGGAACAGCCCGACGCAGGCAAACGAGCCAAACAGCGCCAAGCGCGACATCCACAGAAAGGCGCGAGCGAGCCGGGCATTGGGGGGGCCTACTGCGGGCAGGAGCTCTCGGTCGGAGGTCTCGCCCGGGCTGGTCCATGGCGGCAGGTCCCCTTGAGGTGTGGTGGCCTGGACCTGGTCCACTCTGGCCTTGGCCCCATCGAGCGACGGGCCCGGCGGTGGCTGCGAAGTCGCTCCGGGGTGGGGCGGTTTGGGACAAAGCGAGAGAGCGGTAAACGTGGCCAGGAGCACCGCCACAGCTAGAAACACCGGCAGCGAAAGGTTGAATTCGACCAGATAGCCACCGATCAGCGGGCCCAGGAAGGTGGCGAGGCTCCAGGAGATGCTGAAGACGCCCAAACGGGCGTTGAGTTGCTGTCCGTGGACCCCCAGGGAAAGCCAGCCCACCAGCGGAGGCCAGAAGAAGGTGGTAGCCAGGCCAAAGATGCCGGCGGCGACGGCTATGAGGTATATCGGCCCGGGCAGGGCGACGCCGAGCCGGCAGAGGGGCAGGACGACGGCCATCAAGAGCACTGCCAAGCCCGCTAGAGCGGCCCCGCACTGGGTCTGGCGTTTGGGGTTGAACCGTTCGAGCACCGCGCAGGCCAGCAGGAGTGCCACGGCGTAGGTGAGCATATTGGCGGCAAAGGCCAGGCCGATCTGGGCGTCGGAGGCCCCCAGGGACTTGCCGATGAAGGGCAGGGCCAGCCACCAGAGCTGGATGGCAAAGGCCATCAGGAAGGCGGCCCCAAAAAGCGCCCCATATCGCTGGGGCGGCGGCAATTTTGAATGTCCGGGCCGGCCGATCTGGTCCACGTTTTGTGTCCTGTGATTGCTGAAAAAGGGTATGCTAAGGCATCTGACACCATTTGCAAGGGCCGGGTGGACGGGAGATTCTCTTGAGGCGGGCCCACAAGTGGTTATAGTATGCTCTTTTGCAGACTCATGCCGGCGTATGGGCGTCCATAGCGACGGCAGCAGCAATACGAACAGCCAGAATAATCGTTAGAGGGAGGCCAGGATGGCCGCGAAACGTGTAACGGATGAGGCCCAGATGGAGTTTGCCTTTGATGCAGAGGCCTCGACGACCGGTAAGGTAAAAAGCACCAGCAAGAAGGCCAAGGGCAAAGCCAGCCGCAAGGTAGTCAAGGGGTCCGAGGCCGCGGGGTCAGGGTCCGCCAAGAGCAAGGCCGGCAAGAAGGTGGTTGGCAAGGCCAAGAAAGGTGGCGCAGAAGCCGCACAAGGCCAAACCAAGACCAAAGCCAAGAAAACGGTAGAAACCACGACCGAATCTCTCGCTAAGGGCAAAGCGACGCAGGAAAGGGCCGCGGGCAAACGCGGGGTTGGTCGTGCCAAGGCGGCCAAGGCGGGCAAGGAATCCAAGGCCGAGCAGATGGCCAAGAGCCAGCGGGAAATCAGCGTCAGTGAATTTTTCGCCAAGAACCGTCACCTGCTGGGCTTTGACAATCCGCGTAAGGCGCTGCTTACGGCCGTCAAGGAGGCGGTGGACAACTCGCTTGACGCGTGCGAAGAGGCTCAGATTCTGCCGGAGCTGGAGGTGGGCATCAAGCAGGTGGGGGAAGATCGTTTTCGCATGTGGGTGCAGGACAACGGTCCGGGCATCGTCAAGAGCCAGATACCCAACATCTTCGGTCGGCTGCTTTACGGGAGCAAGTTTCACTCGCTGCGTATGGCGCGAGGCCAACAGGGTATCGGCATTTCGGCGGCGGGGATGTATGGGCTGCTCACCACGGGCAAGAGCGTCAAGATCATGAGCCGAACCGGCCCGCACAGCGAAGCCCATTATTACGAACTGCAGATCGACACGAAGAAGAACCGTCCTGAAATCATCAAAGAAGAGCTGGTCGACTGGGATACGGTGGGCAAAGCCGACGCGCAGGACCTGTTAGGGGCGGCTGAGGCGGCTGAGCAAGGGGCGGTCAAGCCGTCACCGAGCGGCACACGTGTTGAGATTGAGATGGAGGCGCGGTTTCAACGTGGTCGTCAGAGCGTCGACGAGTACATTGCCCAGACGGCCATTACCAATCCGCACAGCCGGATACGATACCTTACGCCGGACGGGCAAGAGCGTATTTTCGAGCGAACCGTCAAGGAGCCTGTGACCGTGCCCAAGTCGGTCAAGCCGCACCCGTACGGGGTGGAGTTGGGCATCCTGCTGAAGATGGCCAAGGACACGAAGGCGCGAACGATGGCTTCTTTTTTGTGCGACGAGTTTTCGCGGGTGAGTCCGCGGGTCAGCCAGGCGATTCTGGACAAGGCCAAGATGTCGTCGCGTAAGAGGCCTGTTAGTCTTACGCACGCCGAGGTGTCCAAGCTGCACAAGGCGATCAGCCAGACCAAGATCATGGCGCCGAGCACCAACTGTGTGGTGCCGATTGGGGAAGAGGCGTTGCTGATGGGGCTCAAGCAGGTGGTGTCGGCAGATTTTTACGCCACGTGCACTCGTCCGCCATCGGTGTATCGGGGCAACCCTTTTCAGGTCGAAGTGGGTCTGGCCTACGGCGGGGGCAACGGCGACGCGGTGGTCAAGATCAAGCTGGATGAGGACGACGGCAGCGACGACGAGAAGGAACTGATGCGTGTGCTGCGTTTTGCCAATCGCGTGCCGCTGCTCTACCAACAGTCGGCCTGTGCGGTGTTTCGGTCGATTCTGCAGACGAACTGGCGACTTTACGGTCTATCGCAAAGCCGCGGCGCGCTGCCGGGTGGCCCGGCCACGGTTATAGTGCACATTGCCAGCGTGTGGGTGCCCTTTACGTCGGAGAGTAAGGAGGCGGTGGCGCACTATCCTGAAATCATCAAGGAAATCAAGTTGGCGCTGTCGGATGTCGGTCGGCGACTGGGGCGTTATCTGCGTGGCGAGAAGCGCAAGCGTCAGGAGCTGCTCAAGCGTAGCTATATCGAGAAGTATCTGCCGGCGATCGGCGAGGCTTTGCGTGATATCCTTTCGCTCAAGGAGCCGGAAGTCGAGAAGGTCGTGAACCAGCTCGAGCACGTGCTCGAGACGACTCGTATGAAGATTTGACCGGATTCAACATGGGCGGAGTAACAGGGACTGGTATTCGGTACCGGCAGGGTGGCCGCTGGTTCTACGCATCAAAGTCAAACAGACAGCGATCGGAGGTAAGAGCAGGTGTGGTATCGAATGTTGTTGACGGTATTGGGCACGGGTTATTCGCCTGTGGCGCCGGGCACATGCGGCTCGGCGGTGGTGGCGGTGCTGTTTGTGGTGCTGGCGTTGTTGCAGGTGGGGCCGCTGGCGATCGGGGCGGTGCTGGTGGTGCTGATGGTCGAGGGCTCATGGATTACGCTGGCGTATGGGGATAAGCTCATCGCGGCGTACGGGCCCGACCCGCACGCTATCGTGAGTGACGAACAGGTGGGCCAGGCGTTGGCGTTGTTGGGCTATGTCTGGCTGGGGCCGCAGCTGACGACGGTACGAGAGGTGGCGCTCTTCGCGGCGGCGGGTTTTTTCCTGTTCCGGTTTTTTGACGTGGTCAAGGTGCCCCCGGCGGCTCAGGCGGAAAAGATACCCGGTGCTGCGGGCGTGCTGCTCGACGACGTTGTGGCGGGCGTCTACGCATTGCTGGTGCTGCAGTTGGGCTACTGGGCGTGGCGGTGGTGGCAAGAGAGTGGTGCGGCTGTATGAGAAGCTCGGTTGCGGCAACACTCTTGAGGGGCCAAGGACGTCTCTACATGACAGTCTCCAGGGAGGATCTATGACGGCGGATTATTCAGCGGAAACATGCCGACGACTGGCTGATGCATTTGAGGCCCAGCGTCTCTATCGGCCCCGACGAATTGAAGGCTACGAGGCCGGTACCGAGTTGAACCTGAAGGTGACGGGCGTCATGCCGGCAGTTGAGTCGCAGGTTCGTCTGCGGGTGGAACGGTTTGTGGGGGGTGGTTTTGCCGGGCAGGTGTATCAGGTGAGCGTTTTGGCCGTCGAGGGCGGTCTGGACGCTCTGGCGGTGGGCCAGCGTTACGCGATGAAGATACTGGTGCCGCCGAGCGGGTTTGCGCGGCGGTTTCGCGACGCTATTTACGCCGTGGGGTTTCAGGGGCCATTTCAGTTGCAGTGCAATCCGGCGGCGGCGCGGGCCGGGGCGCTCTGGCAGAAATTTATTCGCCGAGCAGCAGGTGTGCGTCTGGGGGATGAGCGTCACGTTGTGGATATACACGCGACGTTTGTGGACGAGAATCTGGGCAGTTGCGGCGAGATCAGCGAGTGGGTCGAGGGGCGTACGTGGCAGTTGGAGGTGGACGATCGGCTGGACCTGCTCAAACGTTGGCTGCGGGGCAAGCCGGTGGATGAAGCGCAACTGGGTTCGCCGGAGTACCGGGGCAAGAAGCTGTTTATGGGTGACTTTGTGAGGCTGCTTCATGAGGTGGGGGCGCACGAATTTGCGCGGCAGTACGAGTGGTGGACGTGCAAGAGTCAGCCGAACTGTCTCAAGCGTCTGCAAGGTGACGAGAGCACCGAAGGGCCGCTGGCGGCGGTGGATTTTCGCGCGGGCCTGGCGCTGCTGCCCTTTTTGCCGATGAGTCCGGGTGATTTTTTGTTGATTGTCAAAGGCATCGGGCGGGGCAGTCTGGTGCAGTTCGACCGGGGCAGCCTGTCGCGGCTGGAGGCGTTCGTGGGGGCGCATCCGGAGCAGTTTGCCGACATGGGCGAAGCGTTGACGGAGCTGAAAGACGCGGAGCGTGTTTATCGTAATTCTGTCCCGGACGTGACGCACAATCACGTGCGGCTCTTGGGTAGCCCGACGTTGTGGCGGACACTGTGCGACAGCGCGGTCACCGGTTGGCGGGTGCGTAACCATGTGGACGAGGACCAGGAGCATCGGCTGCGGCAGAGTCGCTTGCGGACGATCCTGTTCGGTCTGGTCGGTGTCGTGACGCTGCTGGGCGGGGTGTTGGGCGTGATGGCGCTGGCGTGTGGTGTGCTGTGCGGGTTGACCGCTGTGCTGGCCAAGGTTATTGGGCAATTCGGCGAGCCGGAGGCGTGGGTGGGCCGGGCGATGTGGTGCGTCACGGGGCCGTTGCCGGTGGGGCTGGTGCTGTTCGTACTGGGGCGGTTGACGCGGCGTCTGTGGGGGCGGTCCGACTGGCGGAGGCACTACATGGCGCTGTTGGGCAGTTGGGCGTATATTCAGCGGGGTCTGCGTGGGCGGGCGGCGGAGGCGCTGATCCGGTGGCACCGTCAGGGGCGTGTCGACGGGGTGCGGGCCCAGAGACTCCTCGGTCAGCGGGTGCGATTTTTTGGGCATCTGTTGCTTTTGCCGCTGCCGGCGGGTCTGCATCGTTGTCTGACGGACGCGGCCTATACCCGGGCGAAGCTGGCGTATCTTTTGGTGCGGCCGATACGGCTGTACTTCAACGCCAACCTGCGGGAACAGTGGCTTCGGGACATGGTCAGCACGGGCCAGGAGCGGCACATGCTCAGCCAGGAGGACGCCGACACCATTTTGGCGCGTATTGACGAGCCGTTTATCCAGAAGTATCTCAAGAGTCTGGCGGTACACCTGTGTACGCTGCCGGTGACGCAGATCGTTTCG
>CAYNXW010000164.1:0-6812 GCA_964401265.1 uncultured Pirellulales bacterium
AACGTCGTCAACAGTACCGGCCGAAAACGCCGTATCCCCGCCCGCCGAACCGCCTCGTTCGCCCCCAGCCCCTCCTCCTTCACCAACCGGTTCGCATACTCGATCAGCACCAACGCGTCATTCACCACCACCCCCGCCAACGCCACGATCCCGATCAGACTGATGATCGACAAATTATAGCCCATCAACAAGTGCCCCAGCACCGCCCCGATAATCCCGAACGGTATCGCCGTCATCACAATCAAGGGCTGTGCGTAACTGCGAAACGGTATCGCCAGCAACACATAAATCCCCAACAACGCCAACACCATACCGGTCCGTAGCGCCGCCATCGACTCTCGCATGTCCTCTTGGCGTCCCTGATACGAATAGCTCAGCCCCGGATACGCCTGCACCAATTCCGGCAGAATCTCCGTGCTCAAGGTATCCTTAACCCGGCTCGTCTCCCCGATCGGCTCCACGTTCGCCGTCACTGTTACCGTCCGGCGACCCTCGCGCCGATTGATCGCCGTATACGCCCGGCCGCGATCTACCGTCGCCACCTCCAACAACGGCGCCTCACCCCCCGCCGCCGTCCGCACCATCATGTGCTCCACGTCATATTCCCTGATCCGCTCCGCCTCAGGCCGGCGCACCCGCACCGTCACCTCGTTGCGACCACGCTGCTGCCGGATCGCCTTGACCCCCTCAAACCCATAACGCACCTGGTTCGCTATGTCCCGCGCCGTCAACCCCAGACTCTCACCCGCAGGTGTCACCCGAAAATTAAACTGCTCCTTGCCCGGCGTGTACCCGTCGTCGATGTCTTTCACCACGCTGAATTCCGCCAGACGCGCCGCCAACGCCTCACTCGCCTTGTCCAGCGTCGCGATATTCCGATGACTCAACTCCACCGTCAAACTTGCCCCTCGCCCCGGCCCACCCCTATCCGACTCGAAACGCAACGACTCCAGATCCGCCAATACTCCCACCTCTTCCCGCCAACGCTCCGTCAGCTCGCTCGTCGAGATAGGCCTGACTTCCGGATCCGTCAGGTAAACCATCACCTCCACCTGGTTCTCATTAATCAACGCAAAAACCCCCTCCGACAACACCTCGCCCCCGTGCGCTTCCACCACCGCCTCCGCCGCCGAGACCAGCTGCTCTCGCACCAGCCGCGCCTTCGCCATCGGACTGCCATAGGGCAGCTTCGCCGTCACCGCCGATACATCCGCCTCCACCTTCGGCATCAAGATAAAACCCAGCCGACCCGACTTCACATAACCCAGCGTCAACACCAACAGCCCCGCCGCCAACGCCAGCGTCAACACCCGCCCACGCAACGCCACGCCCAGTACCGGACCATAAACCCGCTCGATCAACTTCTCAAACCCCCGCCCAAACACCTGCTGCGCCCCGTGCAGCCGACGCGTCAGCCCCGTCCGCGCCTTGCTTGACGTGTGCCCCAGGTGCGATGGCAAGATCCACATCGCCTCCGTCAGCGATATCGCAAACACCGTGCACACCACCGCCGGTATAACCCGCCAGATCTTGCCCATTACGCCCGGAACAAAATACAAAGGCAAAAAAGCTACTATATTTGTCAAGATAGAAAACGTGATCGGCACCACGACGTCCCGCGCCCCCCGAATCGCCGCCTCCAGCAAACCCATACCACCCTGCCGATACGCATAGATGTTCTCCCCCGCCACAATCGCGTCGTCCACCACGATCCCCAACGCCACGATAAACGCGAACATCGAGATCATGTTGATCGATACCCCCATCACCGGCAAGAACAATAACCCCCCCAAAAACGACACCGGAATCCCCATCGTCACCCAGAACGCCAGCTTCATCTCCAGAAATATCCCCAGCAACACCAACACCAGCACCAGCCCGATAAACGCGTTCTTCAACAACAACGTCAACCGCTGCCGATAAATATCCGACATGTCCCGCAATACCGTCCACTCGATGCCCGCCGCCAACTCCCCCTCAATCTCCGCCATCGCCTCGTGCACCGCGTCCGACACCCCAATCGGCGTCTGCTTGCCTATCCGATACACCTCCACCCCGATCGCCCGCACCCCATTAAACGTCGCCTCCTTGTCCGTGTCCTCAAACCCCTCTCCTATCGCCGCAATATCCTCCAGACACACATACCCACCCTCGCTCGTCGCGATAATCGGTATCCGACCAAACTCCTTCGCCCAGTCCCGACGCTCCGTCACCCGCAACAATATCTCCCCCCGCCCCGTCTCCACCTTGCCCCCGGGTATCTCCACCGAACTGCGACGCACCTTGTTCGCTACGTCTCCTATCGTCAATCCATAACGCCGCAACGCCTCCTGGCCCACCTCGATGTGTATCTCAAACTCCCGTGCCCCCGCCAGCTCCACCTGCGTGATCCCCTCGTGCTGCAACAGCCGATCCCGCACATGCTCCGCCGTCTCCCGCAACGCCCATTCGCTCACGTCCCCGTAAAGCTCCACCTGAAGCACTTCCCGCTTCATCACGTTCAGCGTGATCTCAGGCCGCTCCGAATCCTCCGGAAACGTCACGATCCGCGCCACCTCCTGCTGCACGTCCTGATACGCCTTCTGACGGTCCGCCCCCTCCAACAGCTCCGCCATCACCATCCCAAACCCCTCTGACGCCACCGCCGTCACTTCCTTGACCCCCTCCAACCCCCGGATCGCCTCCTCCACCACCAGCACGATCCCCTGCTCCACCTCCTCCGGACTCGCCCCCGGATAAGGCACACGCACCGACACCATGTTCAAATCAAACTCCGGAAACACCTCCTGCTTGATCTGAGTCGCCACCATCAGCCCCCCGCCCAACAACGCCAACATCAATATGTTCGGCGTCACCCGGTTACGCACCATCCACGCAATCGTCCCCCGCAAACCCGCCGCCCTGTTCTCCGAACTACTCATTTGCCCGCCCTCCCCTTGCCGTCACGCTGGCCTTGCTTGCCACCCTTGCCTCGCTGGCCCCCCTGCTTGTCCTCAACCTGTTCTTCACCCGCCAATCGCAACGCCATCCCATCTACCCCTGCCGACAAGTCCGTCGTCACCAACCGCTCACCCGTCGACAACCCCTCGTTCACCAGTACGCACTGCTCCCCCCGATACACAATTCCCACCCGCCGCACCTCCAGCCGATTCTCGTCCGTCATCACCCACACCTGCTCGTTACCCCGCACCAGCTCCCGCCCCACCACATACACCCCCGACAATTCCTCACCCATAATCTCCGCCTTTATGTAACTGCCCACCAACAAGGGCATCGACGCCCCCTCGCCCTGCGCCAACCCCAACGGATTCGGCACCGACACCAGCACCCGCGCCTGCCGACCCAACGCGTCCACCGTCGGCAACAAACGTATCACCCGGCCCATCCGATACGCCCCACCAGACCACGCCCCTTCGTTATACAGCCGCACCTCCGAACCACCCGCCCCCGAGCCGTCACCCGCGTCCACCCAACGCAACTCACCCTCCGGCAACAACAGCTCCACCCAGAACGCCTCCGTCCCCACCAACCGCGCCAACACCGTCGACGTGTTCACCGTGTCCCCCACGTCCACCAGCTTCTCCTCCACCACCAACGCAAACGGTGCCTTCACCCGCGTCCGCTCCAAATCCAGCTGCGAATTCTCCAGCCGCGACCGCGCCGCCGCCAACGCCGCCTCCGCCGACGCCACCCCCGCCTCCGCGCCACGCACCTTCGCCTGCGCCGCCGCCAGCTGAGGCCGACGCAACACCAGATCCGCCTGCTCCCCATCCACCTCGTCCCCCAGCAACTCATACTCCCGCTGTGCCACCGATTGAGAGCCCATCTCCAACTTCAAGTTGCTCCGCGCGTCCGTCAGCTGCCGCCCCGCCTCCACCACCGACGCCTGGGCCATCAACACCGCGCTTTGACCCTCCGATACCGCCAACTCAAAATCCCGCCGCTCGATCTCCAACAGCACCTCTCCCGCCTCAAACCTGCCTCCAGGCTCCAGATTATCCGCCACCCACTCTACCCGACCCGACACCTGCGCCTTTAACGCTACCTCCTGCGCAGGCCGTACCGCACCCATCGCCTCCACCACCACCCGACGCGTCTGTGGCTCTGCCGTCACCACCTCCACCAGCTTCGCCTGACGCGCCGTAGGCCGCCGCGGCGACTTAGGAGCCGTATCAATCAACTTCTTCGCCCCCAACGCCGCCCCCACCAGCACCACCACCGGCAGCACCACCTTAAACAGCACCCCCAACAACCACCGCCCCGCCCCGCCCGACCGACACCGCTCAACCTGTTCCTGCTCACTCATATTCATACCCTCATGCTCGTCCATCATCTTCCCTCATCGCGTTTTCGTGTCGCGCCCATCTTGCCCGCGCTCTTCTTGTGTCGCACCCATCTTGCCCATGATCTTTCCGTGTCGCGGGCATCTTGCCCGCGCCTAAATTATCTGTCGCCATAGGCGACACCTTAACTCTTTAAGTCTTTCCTCTTGGTGCCTTCTTCTTCTCTTCCTCTTCACTCATAACTCATAACTACCTTCCGCTGGCCGCTCCAAATCCACACTTCCTGCCAGCGCCCGATACAACCCCACCCGAAACTCGATCGCCTCTCGCCGTGCCGTCAAATACGTCCGCTCCAGACCCTGCCGACTCGTCAACGCCTCCAGCACCCGCAAATAATCCAGCTGCCCGTTCAAATAACTCGCCCGCGTCCGCTCGATCACCGCATCCGCCGACGCCAACTGCTCCGCCAGACTCGCCAGATACGCCCGCTGGCCCGCCTCCTGCGCCAACGCGTCCTCCACCTCCGCCAGCGCCTCGAGCACCGTCTGCCCATACGCGTGCACCCGCTCCGAAAGCAACGCCCGGTTCCGATCCGCCTCCGCCGCCAGCCGCCCCCCGTCAAACAAAGGCTCCGCCACGTTGCCCGCCAGGTTCGCTGCCCAGTCATCAAACAAATCCCGCACCCGCGCACTGCTCGTACTCACCCCCGCCGACAAACTCACCCGCGGATACTGTGCCGCTATCGCCGACGCCAACGACCGATCTTGACCCAGCACCGCCAGATACGCACGCCGCACGTCAGGCCGACGCTCCAAAAGCTCCGCCGGCACCCCCGTCGCCGGCAACGCCCCCACCTCCGCCAACGTTGCCTCGCCCAACCCCAGCTCCGCCTTAGGCCGCTCGCCCACCAGCACTGCCAACTGATGCTCCAGCAACGTCACCGCCCGCACCGCCACCGTCCGCAACCCCTCCGTCGCCTGCACCAACTGCCGCTGGCGCAACACGTCCGCCGCCTGCACCTGCCCCTGGCGAAACCGCTCCGTCACCAGCTCCAGCACGCTCCGGTTCGTAGCAATCTGCTCGTCCAGCACCGCCACCTGCCCCCGCGCCTCCGCCAGCCGATACCACGTCGTCGCCACCGACGCCGCCAGCGTCAACGCCGCCGCCTGCACCTCCTGCTCGCTCGCCGCCGCACTGTAAGCCGCCGCCTCCCGCGCCGAGCGTATCCGACCCCACAAATCCACTTCATACCCCACCGTCAACCCCGCCAGCAGCCCCGTCTCGTAGCTCGTGCCCCTCGCCAAATCCCGCCGCACCCGCTCTCCCGAACCCAACACGTCCACCTGCGGATACAACGCCGCACCCTCCCGCTTCGCAATCGCCTCCGCCTGCGCCAGCCGATCCCACGCCGTCGCCAGCGTGAAATTGCCCGCAAACGCCGCCTCCACCGCCCTGTCCAGCCCCTCATCACCAAACGCCCGCCACCACGCCTGCTCTACCGCCACCTCCCCCGACGCCGAAAACGCCCCAGGCAGCTCCACCGGATCCGCCACCGCCATCGGCTCCGTCCGACAACCCGCCACGCCCACCGCCATCGCCACACCCATCGCCAGACGCCCCAATACCCGCATCACTTCACCTCGCTTGCTCATCACAGCGCCCCTTTCCCGTCAGCCGCCACCTGCGTGCCGTTCAGCCGCGCTATCGCCGCGATACCACCTAACGAAAACTGGTACGTGTGCTCGATCAACGCCTCGATCTCCTCATCCGCAAAAGGCCCGCTGCCCAGAAAAGGCGGCTTCCTGCCCCCCCGAAACCCGATCGCCAACACCTGGTGCATAACGCTCAACGCACACAAATTCACCTGCTCCTTCCTCGCCCCATCCCCCAGCAGCTCCTCCACAATCTGCCGCACCCGCGACCGTATCGGCTCCGTCGCCTTCATCTTCACCTCATGCAACGCCGCGCTAGGCTGAGCCATCTCATTAAGCAACAGCCGCCCCGACAGACTCTGCCCCCCCTCCCGCAGAATCCGCGAAAACATCACCCTCAGCAACGCCCGCAACCGTGCCTCTGCCGACGCCTCCGCCCCCAACCCCTCATCCAACATCGCCCGTGCCCGCGCCGGGGCAAACGCCCGCTGCCACACCTCCGCGTACAACTGCTCCTTGCCTCCAAAATGATAATTCACCGCCGCCACATTCGCCCCCGCCGCCCGGCAGATCTCCGCCACCGTCGTCTCCCGATACCCCTTCCGTGCAAACACCTCCAACGCCGCCTCCAACACCTGCTCCTGCGTCTCCTTGCCGTCTCGCCGGTTCGCCATCACCTTTCCTCAACCCCGCCTATATCTATAACGCGTAATTCAAATGATTATTTCATCTAAATTCGGTTTTGTCCACCTTGGCAACCATTATGTGGGCCGCTCAAACAAGCCAGTGTCGCTAAATTCTTACAATTAATATACTTACAGGTTACTTGTCATTGCGAAAAATGTGGGATAGGTGACGTATTCCCCATGGTGGTCTC
>CAYNXW010000165.1:0-6758 GCA_964401265.1 uncultured Pirellulales bacterium
GCCTTTTGAGTTTGGCCGGGGGGGTGAGTGAGCGTCTGTTGCGTGGGGGGGTGTTGGGTGTATCAGCGTATCGAAGGGGTCGATACGTGGCATATTTCGCGGGTGTTGGTTTGCCGGCGGTTTTTTTGGGGGGGCACTGCGCCAAGACTTTGTGTTTTTTACAAGTTAAAGGTCTGTTTGGTCTTGGTGGTGGGGGAGGTCGTTGTGGGCGTCTCGGATGGCGGCGAGGAGAGCTTCGGTGGGGCCGGCCTTGTTGAGGAAGGCGTTGGCGCCGGCTTGTCTCATTTGGGATCCCATTTCGTTGTCTTCGAACATGGACAGGCCGACGATGCGGATGTCGGGCATTTCAGTCTTGATGGCGCGGGTGGCTTCGATGCCGTTCATTTGTGGCATGGCGACATCCATGAGGATGACCTGGGGTTTGATTTGTCTTGCCAATTCGAGGGCTTCGCGGCCGTTGGAGGCTTGTCCGACGACGCGGAGGTCGGGTTCGTTTCGGAGGAGGGCTTCGAGGCCTCTTAAGACGATGCGGTGGTCATCGACGAGGAGGACGCGAATGGCCTGGGGTGTGTGTTTGAGGGGTTCGTTATGGGGCAGGGTGTCGGGTGCGGAGATGTGTCGGGGGTCGTTCTGTTGGTTGAGGTGGGACGTGTTTGTGTCGAGGTCGGCGAGGGTGCCCAAGGGGGCTCTCAGGACGAAGCGGCTGCCTTGGCCGGGGGAGCTGTTGATTTCGAGTTGTCCATTGAGGAACTCTAGTTTTTCCTGGATGCCGAAGAGTCCGAAGCCTTGGGCGCAGCCTCCTTTGCTTTTGAGGTGAGCGGGGTCGAAGCCGTTGCCCTGGTCGCAGACTTCGACGTGGAGTTGTTGGTTTTTCCTTGTGACGTTGACATGGGCGTGGGTGACGCCGGCATGTTGAACGATGTTTCGTAGGAGTTCCTGGATAGCGTTGAAGAGGAGGTTTTTGACGGTTTCGTTGTTCGTGTTGGCCTGGTCCTGGACGTGGAGTTCGACATGGAGTCCATGCTGTTGGAGCATTTTTTTGGTGAGCCAGGTCAAGGCGTCGTGGAGGCCGCCGGCGTAGATGACGGGCGGGTGGATATCGCAGGTACACGTACGGGAGGCGCCGACGGCCTGATGGAGTAGGTTCTGTAGTTCGGTAAGGCCTTCTTTGGTGGAGGGGTCGTTGGAGGCGGCCTTGACGGTTTCGGCGTGCATTCGGGCGGCGACCAGGACCTGTTGGAGGTCTTCGTGTAAGAAGAGGGCGAGTTGACGTTTCTGGTGTTGGGCGTTTTCGGCCAGGTCGAGCCACAAGTCGCGTAGCTGCTCGCTGCGTCTTTCAGCCAGTCGGGTACGTTGGTCGAGATCGGATTCGAGGTGTTTGCGTTGGCCGACGTCGATGCCGATGGCCATGTAGAATCCATCGGAGAGTCGGACGTGGGTCCAGGCGGTGTGGAGGGTGGTGTTCCATCGGGTGGTGACTTCGAAGTCGCGCCAGACGGGTTCGGCGCGGTGCATGAATTGGCAGGCTTCTTTTCGGTAGACTTCGTTGGGGTAACAGGCGGCCATGAGGTCGAAATCGTCGGTGTGTTGGGGGGAGTAGCCCGTGAGGCGTTTGAATTCGTGGTTGAAGAAGGTGGCGTTGGTGTCGGTGTCGTAGAAGACGAGCATGACGGGGACGCGATCGATGATGGTTTGCAGTATTTCGGTTTGGAGTGGCTGTTCGACACTTTTGCAGAATGTTTCGGAGGTGGGGCTCTTTGGGGTATGGTCCGGGAAGGTCTCGGTCGTGACGGAGCGTGTTTGCAGGTTTTCGGTTGGCGGGGCGGGCGACGGGGGAAAGGAGGCGTCGGGTTGCCTTTCTTGCCAAGCCACTTGGTTTTTAGATTGTGGTGGCTGAACCTGTTGATCCATATCGATGTCTTGCAATGTTTTTTTCAGGGCCCCGCCGATGGTGCTTTGCCCTGCCATGTTGATCTTCGTTTGTCGGGGCACCCATTACCCCGTAAACACCACACTCTATATTCACGTACTTACGTTATTTCAACCGGTGAGGGGTAAAAAACTGTCAATTCTGGGGGGCGTCGCGGGGGCTTTAAGGTGCGGTGGTGAGGTTTGGGTGGACTCGGCAAGGTCTGCAGTGGCACCAGGGCGGTTTTACGGGGGTGCCAGATTGGCATGTTGCGGGGCAGTTTGTCAGGGATGGGGTGGTGGGCGAGCCGGCTGAGGGTGGGCGGCGGAGGGCGGATTGGTTGTGAGATTGTTGGTATTTTCGGCAAGGTGCGAGGGGGTATCATCGTGGTCGGGGAGATCGGGTTAATTGGCCGAAATTGGGAGGGTTATTTGGCCGATAGGATAGTCAGGACGGCCCGTATTATAGGTTTGGCACGTTGAGAGGGTGATTCAGTGGCCCGATAAGTGAGGTGTGGCCAGGGTCGGCTTGATGTTGAGCGTTGGGGCGAGTAGAATAGGATGGTGGAAGCCAGGGGCAATGAGATCATGTGCCAGAAAGAAAAACCTGGGGATTTTGCTGAGTTTGGAGCGGCTTTTGCGGTAGGGTTGGTTGTTGAGGGAGTGTGAGTCAAGGCCTTGAAGGACGGGCACGAGCGACTTGTTGGAGACAAGCATGTTTGAGCGTTTTACAGATCGGGCGAGAAAAGTGATGGCGCTGGCCAACCAGGAAGCGCAGCGTTTCAATCACGAATATATCGGTACGGAGCACATTCTGCTGGGCCTGGTTAAGGAAGGCAGTGGGGTGGGTGCGAACGTGCTGAAGAACCTGGACGTGGATTTGCGTAAGGTTCGTCTGGAGGTGGAGAAGCTGGTCAAGAGCGGCCCGGACATGGTGACGATGGGCAAGCTGCCTCAGACGCCTCGTGCGAAGAAGGTGATCGAGTATGCGATCGAGGAGGCCCGTTCGCTGAATCATAATTATGTGGGGACGGAACATTTGCTGTTGGGTCTGCTTCGTGAACATGACGGTGTGGCGGCTCAGGTGTTGATGAACCTGGGTCTGAAGCTGGAAGAGGTTCGCGAGGAGGTGTTGAATCTTCTGGGGGCGGGTATGGACGCGGCGGAGGCGGCGGGTGGTCCGGGCCGGCCAGAGCGTAGTAAAGGCAAGAGCAAGACGCCGGCGTTGGACAGTTTCGGGCGGGATTTGACGGACCTGGCTGGTCAAGGTCAGCTGGACCCGGTGATTGGTCGCACGAACGAGATTGAGCGTGTGGTACAGATTCTCTGTCGTCGGACGAAGAACAACCCGGTGCTGCTGGGAGAGGCGGGGGTAGGTAAGACGGCGATCGTGGAGGGTTTGGCGCAGCAGATCGTGAAACACGAGGTTCCTGAGCTGCTGGCGGACAAACGGATCGTGGTGCTGGATCTGGCGATGATGGTGGCGGGGACGAAGTATCGGGGCCAGTTCGAAGAGCGTATCAAGGCGGTAATGAACGAGGTGCGTCGGGCGAAGAACGTGATATTGTTCATTGACGAGCTGCATACGCTGGTGGGGGCCGGCGGGGCCGAAGGGGCGATCGACGCCTCGAACGTGCTCAAGCCGGCGTTGTCGCGTGGTGAGATACAGTGTATCGGTGCGACGACGCTGGACGAGTATCGCAAGTACATCGAGAAGGACAGTGCGTTGGAGCGTCGTTTTCAGACGATTATCGTGGAGCCGCCGAATCGCAGCGAGACGCTGGAGATATTGAAGGGGCTGCGTGATCGTTACGAGGCTCATCACCGGGTACGGATTACGGATGAGGCGATGGAACGTGCGGTGGAGCTGGCGGGGCGTTACATCACGGGGCGGTGCATGCCGGACAAGGCCATCGACGTGATAGACGAAGCGGGTGCACGGATAAGGCTCAAGTCGATGACGAAGCCGCCGGACCTGACGGAGCTGGAGGTGGAGGTGGAGCGGCTGCAGATGGAGAAGGACGAAGCGGTCAAGAATGCGGACTATGAACGTGCGGCGCATTTGCGTGACGAGGCGCAGCAGGTGATGGAACGCAAGACGGAGATGCAGCAGAAATGGCGAGAGAAGTCCAACGAAGTGGACGGGGTGGTGGACGAGGAAGTGATTGCGGAGGTGGTATCGAAGATCAGCGGGGTGCCTCTGACACGTTTGGAGAAGGAAGAGGCGGCGCGTCTTCTGGAGTTGGAGAACGAGCTGCACAAGCGAGTGGTCAGCCAGGACGAGGCGATCAGCGTGGTATCCAAGAGTGTGCGTCGTTCGCGTAGCGGCTTGAAGGATCCGAATCGGCCGATGGGATCGTTTATTTTTATCGGGCCGTCGGGTGTTGGTAAGACGCTGCTGGCGCGGGCGTTGGCGGAGTTTATGTTTGGTGATGAAGATGCATTGATGCAGATCGACATGAGTGAATACATGGAGAAGCATAATGTGTCGCGTCTGATCGGGGCGCCTCCCGGGTATGTGGGTTACGAGGAAGGCGGCCAGTTGACCGAGCGGATCCGGCGTCGGCCTTACGCGGTGGTGCTTTTGGATGAGATCGAGAAGGCGCACCCGGACGTGTTCAACATGCTGTTGCAGATCATGGAAGAGGGTCGGCTGACGGACAGTTTTGGTCGTCACGTTGATTTTCGCAATGTGATTTTGATTATGACGTCGAACATCGGGGCGGACCTGATTCGGAACCAGGGCGGTTTCGGTTTTGGTAAGCGTACGGAAGAGGCGAATTACGACAAGATGAAGGACCTCTTGAAGAAGGAAGTAGATCGTTACTTCCGGCCGGAGTTCTTGAATCGCCTGGACGATCTGATCGTGTTCAAGTCGCTGAACCGTGCGGAATTGCGTGAGATTGTTGATTACGAGCTTCGCAAGGTGTTCAGCCGGGTGACGGAGCGGGGCTTTGAGTTGGAAGTGAGCGACGATGCGAAGGAATTCCTGATGGACAAGGGGTACGACCCTGAGTTTGGAGCGAGGCCCTTGCGTCGTGCGATCGAGCGTTACGTGGAGGACCCGCTGAGTGAGAATCTGTTGCGAGGCGAGCTCAAGGGGGTTCATAAGATTCGCGTGGGGATGAAGGACAACCACCTGGACTTTGTACCGGCGGATAAGGACGGCCCAGATACGGGTCACGACGAAATAGCGGAGGTATCTCAGACGACCTAGCAATGGGTGTGAGAGACAAATTGGAGAGGAATCGGTCGGTTGGTTAACGCCAGCTGGCCGATTTTTTTTGTGCAGTTAAGCAGCAGCGGGTACGGTTTTTCCGGGCGGTTTGGTGGTGCGGCGTGCTGGAGGGGCTGCTGTGACACCTCTGGCAGGGCCAAGTCTTTCTTGTTGGAAAGCATTGTCGGCACGAACCTTACAGTCGTTACCGTCGGCACAGAGCGTTGCTATTCTGGAGGGGGATGTGAAAGTTTAGGAAAATTAGTGCGACCTGATTTGCCTTGGGGGTTTGCATTTCTTATTATTCAATGGATGCAGAATGAAGTGCCGAGCCATACACGAGAGAGTTGAACCAGAGACGGCAACGATAGAAGTGTTTGACCGGAGGGAGAAAAGCCCCGATGCTGAGCAGGACTCGGCGAGAGGGGTTGGATTTGAGAAGGTGTTATTCTGCCCTGGATCGGGACCCTGGCCTGGCTGCCTCCTACAGGCCGGGGTCCCACTTTATTTTATATGGACGAGTCAGGCGTGTCGGGTGAGGGGGCTTTATGGGGCGGGGGATTTTTCACGTTTTTTAGCAGGGGATCGGTGCGTCGCGTCGCACCTGGGGGGCGGGGGCGGTTATTTATGAAAACAGCTTGACTTGGTGGTTCAATTGTGCTATGTTTTAATTGAGGAGTACGTTATGCACAATGACAATCTCATCCGAGTCGTCCCCAGGATCCCCGATGTTATTATGTCGCAGTCGGTGCGCGCCGCCGGTAAGTGCACGTTTAGTACGTGCTGGTTTTATACGGAGGCGCCTCTGGCGAACGGCTGACACGAGATAACATAGTGAAACGTTTCAGCCGCTGCCAGAGGAAACTGGCGGCGGCTTTTTTTATGTTCGGTTTTTATAAACTCTTAGAGAGGTCGCGTGCGGCCCGGTGGTTGGGTTTCGCGCAGACCAGGAGGAATGTCATGCAGATGTTACGGCGCAACGACAAGCTGAATCAACGTCAACGTCGGGAGGCCCAGCTGTTGGCAGAGCAAGCTCGGCGTGAGATTCATGAGGCCCTTATGCGTTCGGGCAAGCGCGCGAATGTGGGGCAGATGATCAGCGTGGCCGCTCAGTTCGGCTGGCTCTCGCCGGAGTCAAAGCCGATGAGCCGAATTGCGTGAACATGGGCATTTAAGAGGGTGAGTGTGAAGCGATGAGTTACACAAAGGACAAGACGATGCAGAAAGTTACGCCGAGACGTGCAGGCCCAGTCTGTTGCACCGTTCGAGGACGTGGGGATCGCTTGCCGCGTCACGAGCGTGACCCGCCCGTCAGGCGTTGGCGGTAAGGGGATGGTGCTCTAGTGCTGAGCAGGCAGGCCGATCACTGAAGTCCGCTTTTGGGGCTGAGTGTTGGGTCTAGCGTTGCTTAGCCTACAGGCACAGGCTGCTGGTCCTGGCGGTTGTCTGGTGAGAGCGGTGGGGGCTGTACGGGGCGGCCATATTCACGCCGGAGTTGCCTGTAACGTTGTCTGACTATAGCCGTAGGAAGTTTGTTGGGTATGAGAGAGGCCTCGGTTCGGGGGCGGTCACCATACATGTAGACGCCGACCTCGTTAAACTGGATGTGTTCTTGAGCAACGCTGCCGAATAT
>CAYNXW010000166.1:0-6747 GCA_964401265.1 uncultured Pirellulales bacterium
CCTCCGCCTCGCGCAACGCCTTCTCGACGGCCCGACGGTGCTTAAGCGACATCATGTCGATAAAATCGATGATAATCACCCCGCCCAGGTCCCGAAGTCGCAACTGCCGAGCGATCTCCGGCGCCGCCTCCATATTGATCTTGTAGGCAGTCATCTCGGCATCTTCATGGACGCGGTACCGACCGCTGTTCACGTCGATCGCCACAATGGCCTCCGTCGGATCAATCACGATCGAACCGCCGCTCTTGAGCGGTACCACCCGCGAACGAATGCTGGAGATTTCCTTTTCAATCTTGTATTTCTCGAACAGCGGCGTGGCCCCCTCGTGCAGCTGCACCCGACAGCGCGTCCGCGGCATCGCAATCCGCAAAAAATCCCGCACCTTCTTCAGCGTCGTCTCCGAATCGCACAGAATACGCGTAATGTTACTGTTAAATACGTCGCGAATCGTCCGGGTCACCAGATCCGACTCGCGATAAAGCTCCGCCGGGGCGCTTTCACTCTTGATCCGCTTCGATATCGTCGTCCACAAACGCGCCAGGTAGTTCAAGTCACGCTTGAGCTCACTCTTGTTGCGGTCTTCCCCGGCCGTGCGGATGATAAAACCCATATCCTTGGGCGCGTCCAGGTCCTTGATCACGTCCCGAAGACGCTGACGCGACTGCTCGTCCTCGATCTTACGCGATATGCCCATCCGGTTCATGCCCGGCATCAACACCAAGCACCGACCCGGAATTGACAAGTAAGTGGTCAACGTCGGACCCTTGGTCCCAATCCCGTCCTTAATCACCTGTACAATCAGTTCCTGACCCCGCTTGAGACAATCCTGAATCGGCGGCCTGTCACGACGCGGATGCTTACGCCCCACACGCTCCTTAGGCAGCTTTTTCTGAAAATAGGTCGTTTGAAGATCAGATATATGTAAAAAACCGTTCTGCCCTACACCAAAATCCACAAAGCACGCCTGTATGCTCGGCTCGATATTCGTCACCCGCCCTTTGTAGATGTTGCCCACCCGACTGGTGATACTCGCCCGCTCGGTGTAGAGCTCCTCCAACTGCCCCTTCTCCACCACCGCAATACGGCACTCCTCTTCCTGCGCTACGTTAATCAACATTTCTCTAGACAAATCAATTCCCTTTACTCTGGTAAGTGTGACCCGTGGGCCGCCACTCGTGTCTCGTTGGGCGAGGCCTTCCTGCCCCGCTCGTGTTTCGTTACGCGAGATCTCACGCCTCGCTATGTTCTGTTGAACGGCGCCAAGGCCGCCCCTTGTGTTTTATGACACGGCAAGTCACCCTGCCGCTGATGTTTCGTTCTCTTGTTCGAGCAGGAGCCTCATCCCGAGACGCTCCTGGCTCGCTGTGCGATGGCCTGGCCTTCGCTGCTGTTTCGTTCTACGCCTGCCTGCACGCACCAGCCTGGCACCGGCAGTGTCCCCGCCTCTCTACGACGGCCCCGCACCCAACGCCGCCGGATACGTCGCCCCAACCCGTTCCACTTCCACGGACACGCCCGGGCCTCCCAAGGCCAGCGCCGCAAGCACCTCATCCATCCGCGCCGTACCCCCCGGACCCGTCAAAATCGTACAACCAAGCCAACACCCCTCCCGTCGCAACCCCCGCACGTGCGCGCAAAGATCTATCGTCCTGGCGGGATGACGCCCCCGACGCGGCCGCTCGATCAGCCATTCCGCTGCCGCCTCCAATTCCTTAATACGCTCGTCCAGCCGGTCCAGTTCAACCTCCTCGCCCAGCCTGACCCGGTAAGACACCTCCTCCGGCGCGTTGAGAGGCGCATGCACATCCGCCGCCTCCACGCCTAAAACCTCCAGCCCCGGCGGCGCTACCCGACAAAGCCGTTTGCACCAATCCCCCTCCGCCAAAGACTGGTTAAGCTCCACCACCAGCAGCTCCCGCTGCGAACTCATCCCGACGCTCCGCGGCAACGGCAGGCTCATACGCACGTGCGGATTGAATCCTTGAGAGTAACGCAACGGCGCCCGACTGCGACGCAACGCCCGCTCCCACGTCCGCAATGTGTCCCGATGCGATAAAAACCGCGCATCGCCCCTCACAGCAAACCACACCGACGCACGATAACGCTGGACCGCCCCACCGACACACGTTCGGCCCGTTGCCGCAGCAACTCTACCCCCAACCTTCTTGCCTTGGCCCTCACTGTGCTTCACGCAATATCTCCTGCATCTCCGTACGCAGGAAGCTGATCGTCTGCTTGTCCGTATCGAATCCCAACGCCTTTCGCGCCATATGCCGGCACTGCTCCATCGACACCGAACGCACGACCTTCTTGATCTCCGGAATCATCGGCGGCGCCAGACTCAGCGTCGTATACCCCAGCCCCAGAAGCAAAGGCACATAATCCGCCTCCGAAGCCATCTCGCCACATATGCTCACGTCTATCTTCGCCCGCCGCGCCGATTGATACACCCGCTTGAGCAGCCCCAGCACCGCCGGATGCGCCGGCGTAAACAGCTGCGCCACGTTCTCGTTCACCCGATCCACCGCCAACGTGTATTGGATCAAATCGTTCGTCCCAATACTGAAAAAATCCACCTCGTCCGCCAGATCATCCGCCGTCAACGCCGCCGCAGGGGTCTCGATCATGATACCCGTCTGTATGTTCTCGTCAAAGGCGATCCCCTGTTCTTCCAAATCTTCCTTCACGTCCGCCACCACCCACTTGGCCTGACGCAACTCCATCAGATTCGTAATCAGCGGAAACATCACCTTGATGTTACCCGATATCGACGCCCGAAGTATCGCCCGTATCTGCGCTTTGAACATCGCCAGGTTCTGCAAACAGTAACGAATCGAGCGCAACCCCAAGAACGGATTCCGCTCCGGCGCCGTCCGACGCTGCTGCGTAAACTTGTCCGCCCCCAGATCCATCGTGCGTATCGTCAGCGGCGCGTCACCCACCGCCCGTATCATATCCAGATACGCCCGATAATGATCCTCCTCACTCGGCTCGTGGTCCGCCTCCAGATACAGATACTCTGTACGATACAACCCCACACCACGGCCCCCCTTGAGCAGCGTGATCTCCGCCTCATGCGGAAACTCAATATTGCCCAACAACGTGACCTCAACTCCATCGGTCGTCACCGCGGGCAGATCCACCAGCTCGTCCAACTGGTGCTCGTGTTCCACAATCGCCGCGGCAAAGCCCTCGTACTCCTTGAGCATCTGCTCGTCCGGGTCGACCACCACCGTGCCACGGTTACCGTCGACAATCACCCGGTCCCCCGCCGCAACCTTCGCCGTTACATCGCTTAAGGCCACCACCCCAGGAATACCCAGACTCCGGGCCACAATCGCCGTGTGACTCGTCCGCCCACCCGCGTCCGTCGCTATCCCGTTGACAAACTGCCGATTGAACGACGCCGTCTGCGTCGGTGTCAAATCATGCGCCACCACAATCACCGGCTCGGTCAGATGATCCAAATCCTCACGGCGACGACCAATCAAATGACGCAATAACCGTTTCTCAATATCATAAATGTCCCCGACTCGCTCCGATATATAAGTATCAGGCGTCCCAGCAATCTGCCGAGCAATATCACGCAACACCGTACTCACCGCATACTCGGCCGAGTAATTCTCCTGCGTGATCAAGTCCGCTATCTTGCGACGCAAACTACGGTCACGTAAAAAATGAAGGTGAACCGCAAAGATGTCCTTGATCTTGCTATCCCACAAATCCGCCTGCGCCACCTGCAGACTGCTTACCTCCTCCGTCGCGTCCAGAAACGCTCGCCGCAGACGCTGTACCTCCCCACGCGTCTGCGCATTGCCCACCAGCCGCATAGGAACACGATATTCCTCCGCGTCCAACACGACCGCCGTGCAGATGGCCACCCCCGGTGACACCGCTATGCCCTTGATAATTTCCATGAATAAGACTGTTTCCGATACCCAACGGTATCCGCACGCAGCCCGCAGCGTCCATCGACCGCTGCCAGCGGCCGCCTCACGACAACCGGCCAACCGCCTGACGCCCTCTCAATAACGCCCGCTACAGAGCCCCTCCCGCCGGCACAGGCACCGCCCGCGACAAGCTGGGCTTCCTACTGTTTCCTGTTCCATTATACACGGTCGGTCCAGCCAACGATACCCCCCTCTTGGCCTAGGCCCCCGAGCCGTTCTCCAAAACCTGCGCCAACGCCGCCACCGCCTCTTCGGCATCACGCCCCCGTGCACGTATCACCAGCCGCGTCCCCGCCGTCGCCGCCAGCATCGTCATCTGCATTATACTCTTACCGTCAACCGTCTGGTCCGCCTTGCTGACCGTGACCTCCGAGACATACCCGTTGGCACAGTCCACAAATTGCATCGCCGGCCGCATGTGCAGACCTTCCGCGCTGCGAATGATAACCTCACGCTCCGCGCTGTTTTGTCCCGTCGACGGTACTGACATCTAATATCGCCACCAAACCCTAATCGCTCGTCCCTGCAACGTTCGTAAACCGGCACCCCGTCCAGCCCCCCACCGAACCCTACAGGCCGCTTTCCTCCGTCGACGCGTCCGCCTCGGCCAATAAATCAATCACCGCCTGGCGATTGTCCGCCTGACGCAAAAACTTGCGAAATAAGTCTCGCTGTAAATGAGCAAACAAACTCTCCATCGCCTCCAGGTGCCGGTCAGGATTGTTCGGCGGACTGATCAACAACATCACCGAATACACCGGCGCATCGTCCAGCGAAGCAAAGTCAATGCCAACCTCACTGCACCCCACCGTCCCCACGATCTCACTGACCGAACTGTGCTTGATGTGCGGTACCGCAATCCCCTTGCCGATCCCCGTACTACCCTGGTTCTCTCGCTCAATCAGCAATTGCACGATCTCGTCTACATGAGCCTGCTCCAGCCGCCCGCAGGCCGCCAGTGACTCAACCAACTCCCGTATCGACTCGTCTCGCGTCTGCGCCTCCAGACTGCTTACGACCGCTTCACCCACCATAAAATCACATAGGTTCATTCTTGCTACTCCTGCGCCGCTGTGTCCTGTTCACTTGCTGCCTCCCCTTCATCTTCTATCACTGCCTCGGCTACTTCCGCGGCCAACTCGCCCGTACCAACTCGCTTCTTCCGGTCGCGACTCTTCTCCTTGTGACGCGTCAATTGCCGCTCAATCTTGTCCACCGCCCCATCCAAACACGCATACGCGTCCTCGGCCACCTCGTTCACCACAAAACGCTGGTGGTTGTCCGCCTTCACGATGATCTCCACCTTGTGGTGCAACCCCTCCTCGTCAACCACCACCTCCATCTCAGAGATCCGATTGTAGTGCTTGCTCAATCGCGCCAGCTTCTTCTCCGCGTACGCTCGCATCGCTTCGGTCAACTCGATACGTCTACCTGTCAGGATGATGTGCACCTCACTGACTCCTTTCTGGTCTCTCGCTACGGGCCGCCCAACCAGGCCCTGCCTAGTCCTTACTTTCCTCTCGCGACGCCGACACCGACGGACCCCGGCTCGCCTCCAACTGCTGCTCCGGCAACTCCTCGTGCTCCGGCACTATCACACCCCCACTCGCCGTAAAACGAAGCGCCTCTTCAAGGGTGATCGGCAAATCGATCACCTCCGACTTCTTCACGTAAATCACATACCCCGTCACCGGCGTCGGCGAACTCGGGATGAACACCGTCAAATAATCTTCTTGCGTCGCCGACGCCACGCGACGAAAACCCGCTCCCGTCACCAACCCCACCGAATACATCCCCTGACGAGGATAAGGAACCGCCACCACACGCGAAAACTCGAACTTGCGATCCCCAAACAAAAACTCCGTCACCTGCTTGATGTATGGGTACACCTGCTTGAAACCTGGCACCTGCTGCACCGTCCCCTCAAACATTTGCCACAGACGCCGGCCCAAAAAACTCGCCAGCAAACGCCCCAAAACGTACACAAATATGATCGCAACGACAAATCCTACCAGTGAACCCGCGCCCTGATTCCACTGCCGCTGCAACTTCCAACGACGGATATCCTCCGTCATCTCCGGCGGAGGCTTCTCCGCCGCCACAATCTTGTGCTCACGCTTGAATTCAGCTATGTCCTCGTCGCTCAGCTCCGGATAATCCGTCGTCGAACGCAAAATCACCTGGATAATGCCCTGGTTGATCGGCACTCCAAAGTTCTGCTGAACAAACTCGTAGCACTTGAACAACACAAAGATCGTCAAGACCGTTGGCAAAAGGGTAGCCAACCCCCGAACAAAGAACGTCTTGAAATCTGTCCAAAACCCCGTTTGTTTCGCTTTCGCCATCTCGGACAGCCTTTATCACTCGTGCACGCCCGTTCAGGCCGCTTCGTCGCCTAACCCGCTTTCAAATAACAACTAAAGTTCATTTGCAAAAGCAGCGTAGTCTAAGGCCACTACCCCTGCCGGTCAATCCTAAAATTAACACCATAAAGAACAGCCGCTCTAAATGACTATAAGAAAACAGCTTACGTCCGAGCCGCCACACCGGTCGCCGCCGCACCGCCACCCTTATCCCGCCATATGCCACGCCAACCCCGCAGCACCTCATGACACGCCGGCCTCAGTGGCTACACCCACCACGAATCAGCTCCTCACTGCGCCACAGCACAAAAAATCTGCTCCCTGCACGGACGCTCGCCCCTACCCCTTGCCTGCTCATAAAATCGGCACCTGCGGGCCAACACTTAACCGCATAGGGCACAAACCCTCCGCAAAACAACCTTAAACCCTTTAAT
>CAYNXW010000167.1:0-6536 GCA_964401265.1 uncultured Pirellulales bacterium
AGGTTAAGCAGCTGCGTTTGGCGGGGTTACCCTATACATAGATTCAGCATGGGTAACAGAGTTACCTATCCTACGGTCTACGTCGTTTCGTTCCTCCGTATTATCACAGGACTTTCGTCTTGTACGTTGCCTGGATGGAGTCTTTTGCAGAGCAGGACGTTGCCATTATCGTCAAGGGCCAGCACGAGGCGTTGACCGTCATTCATAATGGCGGGAGTTTCAATCACCGACAACAATTGCCAGTGTTTTTCACCGCTGCCGATCTTGTGATACCGCACTCTGTTTGAATTTAAGTCTAGAACATAGACATCAACGGGCCTGCGGGTCTCGTTTACGATATCGAAGCCGACCACAGACGAGACACCAAAAATGTACAGCATCAACAATATAAAACTAAGGTAGAGCACCTTCTTGACTACGTTGCGTTTGAAGATCGCTGCCTCAAAAAATACGATAGCCAGGAGTATGGTAAGCATTGCTAAATACAGTTTTGGTTTGTCTAAGTAGTTGCCTATCATAAACGCCAGCCAGCCAAATAAGGCGCCACCGAGGCAGAAGCCCATCAATATTCCGTGGCCGCTATTCTTTTGCGATTGATTCATATTCTAAACCCTTCTGCCAGACAACACGGGCTCGACGGATAAGCGCAGGAGGTAGAACGGCGCATGGGCAACAGAGTCATTCAATTTGTGTGGTGGCTTGGTTCTTGGTGGTGGGTTGGGACGGTGTTTTGGAGGGGAGGGAGTAGTGGATGGCGTCGGTGGGGCAGACGTCGATGCATTTGCCGCAGGACCAGCAGTCGGGCAGGCAGAGGGTGCGTTTGTTGTCGTAGATGGCTTTCATGGCTTGTGTGGGGCAGGCCTTTTCGCAGCGTTTGCAGTCGATGCATTTGTCGCGATCAATCTTGATTTTGTTGAGGGCGATATTCTGGAGCAGCCAGGCCCATAGGCCAAAGGGGCAGATGAACTGGCAGAAGGGGCGGAAGATGAAGAAGCTGGCGATGAGCAGGAGGGGCAGGCTGTAGAGGGCGATGGGGGCCAGGTGGGAGAAGCGGAAGAGTTTGAAGTAGTTGACCTGGTGATAGACGACATAGTTCTTGATGTCGAGGCCTATGCCGAAGAGCAGACAGATAAAGGCGACGAAGACGGCAAGGCGAACAGCTAGGGAGAGGGCGAAGGGGACCTGGAATTTGAATTTCTTTTTGAAGAGCGGAATGTTGAAGAGGGATTCCTGGAGGGTGCCGAGGTGGCAGCCCCAGCTGCAGAGGAGCTTGGCGCCCCAGATGGAGAAAAGGGTAAAGAGGGCAAAACTGATGATGACGACGACGGGTTCGCCCGCCATCTTGTTGAGAATTTTGAAGAGTTTAACGGTGGCTTCCATGGGGTTGGGCGAGTCGGCGAGGAGGACGCCGAAGAGCAGGACGGCCAGGGGCATGGCAATGAGGCGGGTTTTGGTGATATTTTTGCGACGGAGGAGGTAGAGCACGACGAGGGCGAGCAGGAGGGCCCAGAGGATGAATTTGGCGACGTCGGCGAGAGGGTTGGCGTCGCGTTCGTGTTCGAGGGCGTCTTTGACAAGGGCAAGGTCGATGTCGAGTTGGGCGAGGGGGACGTCGCGGGGCAGTTGCCAGTGGGCACGGTCATGGTGGCCCAGCTGGTGAAGGATTTCTTTGAGGGGAACGTGGTTTTTGTGGGCGATTTGTTTGAGGCTGGCCTGGTCGGAGAAAAAGACGGCCTGGTCGGGTTGGGTAAGGTCGCGATAGTACATGGCGAAGCAGGCGAGGACGGTAAGGACGACGAGAAAGACAGCGATAAGGACGTTTTTGTTTTTCATAGTATGGCCTCGCGCAACAGGTGCCTCTGCTGTATGCTCTTAGTGTACTACCAAGAGACTCTTACACGTTATTATATGTCGATAAGGTTGTTTATTTTTCGGCATAGAAGGGGCTGGCGGGCAGGCCGGCCTTGTTGACAAGGTTGGGCATGGCTTCTTCGTGGTAGCCAAAGCGGACAGCCACGGGCTGGGAGACGGTTTTGCAGGAGACAAGGATAGTGTCGCCGTCGATTTTGGCATGGGCTTTGACGAACGCTTTGTCGGGCCCGGCGATTTCGAAGTAATCGGGGTTTTTGCCGTCTCTGGTAGTCAGGCCCGGGCCGACGTGGTCGAAGTGAACGCGGATGGTGCTGCCCTGGACAATCATGGATTTGAAGAGGGGGCCGGAGTAGACCAGACCTGAGAAGCCGTAGTCTTTGGCGAGGGCCCAGAGGGCGAGTCGCTTCCCGACGTCTTGTTTGTTGATGGGGTGAATGTCCTTGACGTTGTCGACGAGATCGGTAGTGACGGCCATGCCGGTGTTGGGGATGGCAAGGGCGGCAAGTTGCGCCTGCCAAATGTCGGGCAGGTCCTGGCCGCGGTTGTACTTGAAGGGAGCCAACTGGGCAAAGTAGAAGGAAAAATCGCCCTGGTTCCAGACTTTTCGCCAGCCGCCGATGAGCGCTTTCATCTTTTCGTAGTAGAGCATGCCTTCGCCGCAGTTTGATTCGCCCTGATACCAGATGGCGCCGCGGATGGCGAAAGGTGCAAGGGGGTGGATCATGGCGTTGTAGAGGCCGGTGGGGGCGGTTTGGTGGTTCAAGGCGTGTCCGGGCCAGCCGGGCGGTGCACTGATGAGGGGATTGTTGCGGTCGAGGCTTTGCTGGGCGTTTTGAAGGTAAGTCTTGAGGGCATTGATCGCGGGTGGGACCGCCTTTGCGTAGGCGTTGTTCTTGGTCTGGACGTCGTTGGCAATGTCGGCGAGTGCCTGGACGGAGGCAAAGCCGATAGGAGGCGTCCAGGGTTCAATCCGGGTGCCGCCCCAGGTGGTGTCGATCAGGCCAATGGGGATATTGAGTTTCTGGTGAAGTTGACGGCCAAAGAAATACGCACAAGCCGAGAAGCCGGAGCCAATAGTCTCAGGCGAGCAGATTCGCCATGTTTCATAGTGGCCTGCGGGCTCAGGAAAATCGGTAACGGGGAGGCCGGATGATGTGTTTCTGACCTCAAAGAGGCGGATGGCCGGGTACTTGGCCTGGGCAATTTCCTGGGCGCTGTTGGCAGCCTGGCCGACACGCCATTCCATATTGGACTGGCCGGAACAGAGCCAGACCTCGCCAATGAGGATGTCATCGAGGGTGATGCAGTTCTTGCCGGTGACGGTCATGGTGACCGGGCCGGGGGCGGGCAGCGGCGGCAGAGTCAGTTTCCACTGGCCAAGGTCGTTGGCTTTGGTCTTGGCCTGGTGGTTGCCCAGAGTAACAGTGATCTGCTCACCCGCGTCCGCGTAGCCCCAGACGGGCAGGTCGATGTCGCGTTGAAGCACCATATGGCTGCCAAAGACGCGGGCCAGGGAAACGTCGGCAGATGCCGGCAGGGGCAGGACCGAGGCGATGAGGCATGAGATAATGACAGAGACGAGGGTCTTTCTGCGGGCGAATTGACGCGACATATACATCCCTTTCAGTAGGAGTCACCATGCAGTTGAGGACGGAAAGGGCAGGACAGCATAGCCGAGCTTGTCCAAGCGAGCACTGCCTTGCCCACGTAGACAAGATGACATGGGCAGCAAGAATAATCAAGCATTTTAGCAGGGTAAATGGTATTCGACAGCGAAAGCTGGCCGACCAACAGGCTCCGGGATGTTCGTAAGCCGTTGGCAACAACTGCAAGACAGGAAAGAGCCCGGGCAAGGCTCGGGATAAGAAAAAAGACATTGCCCCTCTGCCCGCACGCGCCCCTTGGCGTCTACCAGAGCACGACGCTCGTGGCACAGGCTTGTCACTTTGAGATCACAAAGCCTGAACTGGGCCGCGCGTCTCCTCCATATGAAGTACACGCTCGGCCTTGTCTGTGCAGGTCTAAAGCGACCCTCACCTCAGCAATGGCAGGTTGGTTCAGGCGTGAGCAGGTCCGGGCATCTGGACGCTCCAATGCTGCCAAAGGTGCTTGAGCATGATGGCCTGGTAAACGCCGGCCAATCCGACCAGGATGAAGACCAACCTGCTCAAAAAGCTGCCTTGGCCGAAAATGGCAGTAACTAGATTGAAGTCAAAGATACCTACAAGGCCCCAGTTAAGGCCGCCGACAACCAACAACACCACTGCAATCATTTCCAGTGTCTTGCTCATGACTTTCACCTTTCGGTCGTGTGCGTGTTTTGGGATTCGCGTTACTAAGACTTTTTTGATTAATTATAGCGCCGCGATCAGGCAAAGGCTAGCGGGGGACCATGCCGGGCCGATCAGCGACGGAGGCCGGCGGGGGCATCTGCAATCTTGGGGGGCCAGGCCCGGGTCAGGCCAGCAGGTCGGCTTGGCCCGAGGAGCAGACCAGCAGGGTGGTGGGCAGCCCAGCCAACAGGTTCTCGAAGTTAGCCTGGAAGGTTTGGGCGTCTTCTTCAGGGCAAACAGTGAAGCCGAGAAAGACGACCGAGGCATCGCCGGAATGGCGATGGAGGACCTTGGCAAAGGCGTCTTTAGAGACGATAATCTGCACCTGGGCGGTCAGGCGTGCAGCGTCGAGCAGTTGGCGCAGGGCCTGGTCGGCGGGTTGGCGCCCGGCTTCATCCTGAATGAGCCGCAGCAGTCGAATTTGCGCCTGGGACCACTCGTAGTGCAGCGTAAGGAGGTGGGCCAGCAGAACCATGAGGGAGCCGTTGTCTCGGCCTCGCCACCAGATGTCGATGCGGCGGCGGCAAGTAGCCGGAGGCAGTCCTTTGTCTTTGAGCAGCAGCAGGCTCATGCCGAGGTGTTTGGCTGAATGGAGGTGGTGTACAAAGGAGTCTGCCCTGGCGTGTTCGGCCGACCAGCCCAAAAGGACCACATTGGGTTTGATTGGTCCCAGAGGGTATCCCTGGAGCAGGGCCGAGAGGCCGTCGTCAAGATCACGAGAGACGACGACGGTGGAGAGGGCTTCGAAGTTATTTTCGCGCAGGAAGGATTGAAGTTGTTCGACGGCGGCTTTTCGGCGGTTGACCAGGTGGGCCAGTTCTCCGACGAGCACGCGTGCCAAGGTGACCAGGCCCCGCTGGGCTCCGATCCAGAGTGCGTACATCGCCAGCGTGTAGCGTGTTTCGGGATTGCCGATCATGACCAGAATCGTGGGACGCCAGTTCTTGGAGGTAGCGGGCATCTTGGAGAGCCGGAGCATGTTGTCTCTCAGGCGGGAGAAGATGAAGCCCCACCGGGCATCGCCGAAGCGGGAGGTGAGAACCTTGCGTCGAAGGGCGACGTAAAGGAGGCCAAGAACGGCAGCGGCAGTGCCGGCGGCGGTGACGTTGATCAGAAAAGCGGTGGCCGCACAGGCGGCGGCCCCGGCCAGGGCGGGCGCCCAGTGATAATACTTGAAACGCGGGCGGAAGGAGGGGTTCTGGGCGAAGGACTCGATAAAGGCAGCAAGGTTCCCCATGCCGTAGGTATACAGAAAAAACATGGTGACGACGGCGGCCAGGCTGTTGAAGGCAGCCCCCTCAAGGTCGCCGCCCGCCCAGAAGATGATGACCAAAGTAATGAGCAGGGTCAGCCAGAGGGCTCGGTGAGGTTCATCGCCCCGCTTCGAGCCGCGAGAAAAAAAATTCAGCGGGGGGACGATCTTGTCCCGGGCGACGGCCTGCAGGACACGCGGGGCGCCAAGGAAGGAGCCCAGGGCACTGGAAAGAGTGGCGGCAAAGACGCCGGCGACGACGATGAATCCAGCATTAAACAAAGCCTGATCGCAGAGAGTCTCAAAGGAGGCGTTAAGCAACAAAGCGCGTGACTGGGCGCCGCCACAGAGGATTATCTGGATAGCGTAAATAATAAAACCGACCATAACGGCAGCAAGCGTGCCAAGAGGAATGGAACGCGCGGGGTTCTTCAAGTCGCCGGACATGTTGACCCCGGCCATGATACCGGTGACGGCGGGAAAATAGATGGCAAAGACTTTCCAGAAAGCCAGGGAGTCAGGCGTGGCAGAAAAGGACCAATTGGCCACAAAAAGGGCAGGGTCAAAGTGGAGGGCGGCGCCGACCATGAAGGCGACGATGGAAAGGGCGAGTATGGTCATGATGCCGTATTGGGTCTTGGTGGCGGTCTTTGCGCCGATGTGGGCGACGACAAATAACAGCAGGGTCGTAACGATGGCGATAAGGCGAAAATGGTCCGCCATGGCAGGAAAGGTGCGAACGAGGGCTTCGACAAAGCCGAGGATGTAAAACGGGACAGAGACCGCCTGGGCAGCGAAAAGGGCCAAGCCGATGGCGCCGCCGAATTCGGGCCCCAGGGCGCGAGAGATAAGGAAGTAGGCGCCGCCACCGGCCACGGGGGTATTGGTCGATACCGCCGATACGGAGAGAGAGGTGACAGTGGTAATGCTTTTGGCCAGAACGAGGATGAGCAGCATGCGGAAGATGCCGACCTGGCCGGTGACGAAACCGACACGCATGAACATGATGACGCCCAGGATGGTGAGAATGGAGGGTGTAAATACGCCCCCAAAGGTCCCCAACTGATTGGGAACGACGG